>CALGIL010000106.1 GCA_937914895.1 uncultured Angelakisella sp. | reverse complement strand
GGTATACCCCTCCAGGGCCCGGACACAGTCCCCGGGGGGAATGCCCAGCTCCTGCCCCACCCCAAAGGCCGCCAGGGCGTTTAAGGCCAAATGCCGGCCGATGCCGGGGAGCTTGACGGGATAAACCCCGCCCTGCCAGTGGATGGCGACGCAGGTCTCGCCGGTGTCGGACCGGGTGATTTCCCCGTACAGGGGGCAGCCGGGGTCCTCCAGGCTGTAAAACTGCACCCGCAGCCGCGGAATGTCCACCGTGGCCAGCAGGTCGTTGTCCTTACACAAAAACAGGGGCGCCCCGTCGGGCAGGCACTCCGCCAGCTCCAGCTTGGCCCTCAGGATGTTCTCCCGGGTGCCCAGGTGCTCCAAATGGGAGACGCCGATGTTGGTGATAACCCCCATGTGGGGCCGGGCCGCCCTGGCCAGGGCCCGGATCTCCCCCGGCCCGCTCATGCCCATCTCCACCACCGCCACCTGGGTGGTGTGGTCCAGGGTCAGCAGGGTTTTGGGCATGCCGATCTCATTGTTTTGGTTCCCCTGGGTCTTGACGGTGCAAAAGGCGGCCTGTGCCACCGCCGCCACCATGTCCTTGGTGGTGGTCTTGCCCACGCTGCCGGTAATACCCACCACCCGCACCGGGAACTTGCTGCGGTAATGGGCCCCGATGGCAAGGAGCGCCTCCAGGGTATTCTCCACCCTCAGCACCTTTTCCGGGGGATAGTCCCCCGGCTCCTGGGCCAGGGCGCAGACCGCGCCCCGTTCCAGGGCGGAGGCAATATAACGGTGTCCATCTGTATTTTCGCCACAAATGGCCACAAACAAAGAGCCTTCCTGTGCCTCCCGGGAATCGGTGCAAAGGGAGGTGACCTCTCCGTCCGTCCCGTGGGGCACGCCCAGCACATGGGCAATCTCCCGGATGGTCATCTGTTCCATGGCTTGGACCGTCCTTTCCTCAGCTTTCCCGCGTCTGCCCCTCGGAGCCGGGGGCGGCCCCGGCTCCCCGCTGCTTCAACAGGCGCAGGACCACTTCCTTCTCATCAAAGCAGACCGTCTCGTCATGCAGCACCTGGTAATCCTCGTGTCCCTTGCCGGCCAGCACCAGGATGTCGCCGGGCATGGCGTTGTCCAGGGCCCACTCGATGGCATCAAACCTGTCTGGGATAATTTTATAGGGCGTGGGGTATTTGTCAAGCCCCGGTTTTGCGTCCCCGATGATCCGCAGGGGGTCCTCGGTGCGGGGATTGTCGGAGGTTAGGATGACAAAATCGGCGTTTTGCGCCACACATTCGGCCATGATAGGCCGCTTGGTGCGGTCCCGGTCCCCGGCACAGCCAAAGAGGCAGACCAGCCGTCCCTGGGCGTACTGCCGCAGGGCGGTGAGAATTTTTTCCAGCCCGTCGGGGCTGTGGGCATAGTCCCGGATGATGGTGTAGTCGGTGCCGCCGTCGATGACCTCGGCCCGGCCGGGCACCCCGGGGCACCGGTCCAGCCCCGCCGCCGCTTCCTCCGGGGACAGCCCCAGGCTGAGGCAGACGCCAGCGGCGGCCATGGCGTTGGACACCGAAAAACGCCCCGGCATCCGGATTTTCATCCGTTCGATAAAGCCCCGGCCCACCAGGATAAACTTGCTGCCCCGGGCGGTGCTGACAATGTCCTTGGCGGTAAGGTCCGCGTCGTCCCGCTCCAAAGAGTAGGTCAGGGCGCGGTCCCCCAGCTCCTCCGCCAGCATCCGGCCATGGTCGTCGTCCAGGTTGACCACGGCGCGCTCCGCAATGTCAAACAGCTTCCGCTTGGCCTTATAGTATTCCTCCATGGTCTTGTGATAGTCCAGGTGGTCCTGGGTCAGGTTGGTAAAGACCCCCACCTCAAATCGGCAGCCGTCCAGGCGGTGCTGGTCCAGGGCGTGGGAGGAGGTCTCCATAACCACGTACTCGCACCCCGACTGGGCCATGCGGTTCAGCATGGCGTGAAGCTGGTAGGGGTCGGGGGTGGTGTGCTTGGCGGGAAATTCCATGCCCAAAATCTCGTTGTGGATGGTGCCCATCAGGCCCACCTTCTTCCCCGCCGCCTCCAAAATGCCCTGGACAAGGTAGGTGGTGGTGGTTTTGCCGTTGGTGCCGGTAACCCCCACAAGCTTCATCCGGCGGGAGGGATTGCCAAAGTGGTTGGCGCAAAGGATGGCGTAGGCGGACCGGGTGTTTTCCACCAAAACCTGCTCCGGCAGGCCCAGGTCCCGCTGGACCACCACGGCGGCGGCCCCGTCCCGCAGGGCGTCCAGGGCCATGTCGTGGCCGTCAAACCTGCCCCCCTGGATGCAGACGAAAATGGCCCCCGCCCGCACTTGGCGGGAGTCGTTGGTGACGGTGGATATTTCGATGCGGTCCGGGCGCTCCAGGTCGCTTTGCCAGGCAATCCCGGCCAGATATTCCTTCAGGTTCATGGCGTGTCTCCCCTTTCTTACTGGGTCAGGTCCAGTTCCTGATAGTCGGTGTCGGCAAAATCCACGGTGACAAGGGTGCCCCTGGGCACCTGCTCCCCGGGGTCGATGGACTGCTTGGCCGCCACGGCGCTTTCGTTGCCAAAGTCGGTGCCGGTCACCTTGATATTGAGGCCCGCGTTAAGGATGGTCTTGTTGGCCACCAGGCCGCTTAGGCCCACCACATTGGGCACCGTGACGGTATCCTGGGCAGATTCCTCGTCGGTATACAGGATGACGGTGCCGGACTTGGGCACCATGGTGCCCGCGGTGGGGATTTGGGAGAGCACCCGCCCGCCGCCGCCCATGATCCGGGAGGAGAGGCCCAGCTGGGTAATCTTGCTTTGGGCGTCGTGGGGCTCCAGGCCCGTGTAAGAATCCAGGGCGACGTCGGCCTTGGCAAGCTCCTTTTCGTTATAGACCTTTTCCACACCCAGATAGGGCAATACCTCGGCCAGCACCGCGCCCACCACGGGGGCGGCAATGGTGGAGCCGTAGGCGCTGGTCAGCGGTTCATCCAGCAGCACAAGGCAGGCCACCTGGGGGTCGTCCATGGGGGCGATGCCGATGAAGGAGAGGATGTGCCGCTCCTCGCCGGTCTGGTTGCGCAGGTCGATTTTTTGGGAGGTACCGGTTTTGCCGCCCACGCGATAGCCGGGTATGTAGGCGTTTTTGCCCGAGCCGTCGGTGACGACCCCCTCCAGCATGGAGGCCACCAGGGCGGAGGTCTCCTCCGAGATGACCTGGCGCTTCATGTCGGGCTGGGTGGTGGAGATGATGTTGCCGTCGGGGTCCAGCACCTGGGACACCACGTAGGGCTCGTAGAGGTATCCCCCGTTGACCGCCGCGGACGCCGCGGTAATCATCTGGATGGGGGTCACCTTAAAGGTCTGGCCAAAGGCCTCGCTGGTCAGGGAGTTTTCGTAATCCAGGGGGTTGGCAAGGCGGTCCAGGCTGTGGTACAGCCCCTCGTTGCTTGCCTCTCCCGGCAGGTCGATGCCGGTGCCGCCGGTCAGCCCAAAACCCTCGAAAAAGTTGTAAAAGGTCTCGCCCCCCATGGCCTGGCCAATCATCATAAAGGCGGGGTTGCAGGAGTTCTGCACCGCCTTGGCCAGGTTTTGGTCGCCGTGGCCCCCCACCCTCCAGCAGGACTTGCGGACATTGCCCACCATGTGGTAGCCCGGGCAGTAGTAGTGGCTGTTGGGGGTGCAGGCCCCCGATTCCAGCCCTGCGGACAGGGTGACAATCTTAAAGACCGAGCCGGGCTCGTAGGGCTCGGTGATGCACTTATTGTTCCACTGGAAGAACCAGGCGTCGTTAAGGGCCTTGTTGTAAGCCGCCTTCTCCTCCTCGGTGGTGCCGCCCTTTAGGGCGTCCACCTTGGCCTGAAGGGCCGGGTCGGTAATGACGTAGGGCTCGTTGGGGTCAAAGGAGGGCTGGGTGCTCATGGCCAGAATGGCCCCGGTGTTGACGTCCATGAGGATGCCGGCGGCCCGGTTGCGGACGCCGTGCTCCTTGACGGCGGTCTCCAGGTGCTTATCCAGGATGTGCTGGACCGTCTCGTCAATGGTCAGCACCAGGCTGTTGCCGTCCTGGGCGTCGTACATATCCTCGTACCGAAAGTTGAGGTCGGTGCCCCAGGCGTTTTTGGCGGACACCTGCTTGCCGGGGGTACCGCTGAGGACGTCGTTGTACTTGGATTCGATGCCGTAGGCGCCCTGGTTTTCGTCGTTGACAAAGCCCACGACGTTGGACCCCATATTGCCGTAGGGGTAGTACCGCTTGCTGTCCTCCTGCAGGGATACCCCTTTGATTTTATGCTGGGACGCAAAGGCCAGTACCTGGTCGGCCACGTCCTTTTCCACCTTTTTTTTAACGATCTGGTAGTAGTTCTTTTTATCCTTGGCCTTTTCCACGATAAAATCCCGGTCCACGCCCAAAATCTCGCTCATGCCGTCGGCCAGGACCTCCGCTTCGGCGTCGGTGATGTCCGCGGGCGAAAAAAGCACCGTCCACACGGTGGCCGAGGCGGCCAGGGTTTTGCCGTTGCGGTCGTAGATGACCCCCCGGTTGGCGGTGATGGAGGTGGTGCGCAGCTGCTGGGCAATGGCCCTTTGCTGGTAAAAGTCCCCGTTGACAATCTGCACCTGAAACAGGCTGTATACAACGGCGCCAAAGCCGATGACGACCATGACCAGCGTGGAAGCCAGCAGTCTGGCCCGTATGCTTTTTTCCGGCAGCTTGGACATTGGCAATTCCCCTTTTCCCCCAAAGCCCCCAAAATGCCAGGCGATGCGACAAGGGGGCTATAATAGAAAACGAAGAGTTCAGAAGCTGCTTCTTCCCTCTCGTTTTCCTTCTAGTTCATTTTATTTTACTTCAGCTTCATGTATTCCAGAAGGTCGTGGTAGACGCTCAGCGCCGACTGTATCACCACCGAATCGCCGGGCCCTTCTGCCACCTCGATTTTATCCTCCCCCGTCAGCTGGACGTAGTTGATTTGGTAGGGCTCCACCCTGCCCATGCCCAGCTGGGAGGCGTTTTCCTCAATGGTCTTGGTGGATGCCGTGCTTTCCAGCTTGGTCTGCAGGATGGCCGCCTCGTTTTTCAGCGTCTCCAGCTCCTGCTGGGCCAGGGACAGCTGGTGTCCCTTTTCCACCATGGCCACCTGGTTGCAGATGGCCACCGCCACCAGGCAGACAAGCAGGACGGCGCAGCAGAACAGCCTGAGGGGAGAAACGCTCTTTTTGGCCCTGCGGGTGGTCCTTACCGTCAGGTGGGGACGCTGGTGGGTGTTTATTTCGGCCGGCTTGCGGGCTTCTTCATAGGCGGACAGGTCGTACGCCCTGGCGGAGGTGCTCTGCATACCGTCTCGCTCCTTTCTTTTACGTCTTTTTGTTTACAACTTTTCCAAAACCCGAAGCTTTGCCGACTTGCTTCTGGGGTTTTCTTCCAGTTCCCGCCCGGTGGGCAGAATAGGCTTGCGGCTGATGAGCTTTGCCTTGGGGGTGTTGCCGCAG
>CALGIL010000105.1 GCA_937914895.1 uncultured Angelakisella sp. | reverse complement strand
GGTGGTGCAGCACCAGCTGGCCAAGTGGAGCGACGTGGACATTGTGGTCTACATCGGCTGCGGCGAGCGGGGCAACGAGATGACCGACGTCCTCCGGGAGTTCCCGGAGCTGAAGGACCCCAAATCCGGCGAGTCCATCATGAAGCGGACGGTGCTCATTGCCAACACCTCCGATATGCCCGTGGCCGCCCGGGAGGCGTCCATTTACACCGGCATCACCATTGCCGAATACTTCCGGGATATGGGCTATGCCGTGGCGGTCATGGCGGATTCCACCTCCCGCTGGGCCGAGGCCCTGCGGGAAATGTCCGGCCGCCTGGAGGAAATGCCCGGCGAGGAGGGCTACCCCGCCTACCTGACCTCCCGCCTGGCCCAGTTTTACGAGCGTGCCGGCCGGGTCGTCTGCCTGGGGCAGGAGGGGCGCGAGGGCTCCCTGACCGCCATCGGCGCGGTGTCCCCCGCCGGCGGCGACAACTCCGACCCGGTGGTGCAGGCCACCCTGCGCATTGTCAAGGTGTTTTGGGGGCTGGATTCCGCCCTTGCCTACAAGCGGCACTTTCCGGCCATCAACTGGCTGACCTCCTACTCTTTGTACGAGGACGACCTGGGCCGCTGGATGAACGAGCACATTGCCGAGGACTGGACCGCCATGCGCACCCAGGTGCTGGGCCTTTTGCAGGCGGAGTCCGAGCTGGAGGAGATTGTCAAGCTGGTGGGCTATGATTCCCTGGGCGCCGAGGACCGCCTGACCCTGGAGGCCGCCCGCAGCATCCGGGAGGATTACCTGCAGCAAAACGCCTTTGATGAGGTGGATACCTACACCTCGCTGCCCAAGCAGCGGGGGATGCTGGACTTAGTACTGAAGTTTTACCGCGAGGCCCAGGGAGCCCTGGCCGCGGGGGCGCCCATGGACCGGGTGTTTGCCCTGGGCGCCCGGGAAAAGATTGCCCGCGCCAAATACGTGGAGGAGGCCCAGGTGGCCGAATATCTGGCCAGGACCGCCCAGGAGCTGGAAGAGGAAATCCGGGGCCTGACCGGTGGGGAGGTATCCGCATGAGCATGAAGGAATATCGCACCATTCAGGAGGTGGCGGGCCCCCTGATGCTGGTCCGGGACGTAGAGGGCGTCACCTACAACGAGATGGGCGAAATCGAGCTGCCCGGCGGCGAGCTGCGCCGCTGCAAGGTGCTGGAGGTAAACGGCACCGACGTGCTGGTGCAGCTGTTTGAAAGCAGCGCCGGCATCAACCTGGAGCACAGCAAGGTGCGGTTTTTTGGCCGCGGGCTGGAGCTTCCGGTGTCCGAGGATATGCTGGGCCGGGTCTTTTCCGGCATGGGCCGCCCCATCGACGGCGGGCCGGAGCTTATCCCCGAAAAACGCGTGGACATCAACGGCCTGCCCATGAACCCGGCGGCCCGCACCTATCCCGAGGAGTTTATCCAGACCGGCGTGTCCGCCATTGACGGCCTCAACACCCTGGTCCGGGGGCAGAAGCTGCCCATCTTTTCCGGGTCGGGTCTGCCCCACGCCAAGCTGGCGGCCCAGATTGCCCGTCAGGCCAAGGTGCTGGGGGCCGATTCTAAGTTTGCGGTGGTCTTCTGCGCCATCGGCATCACCTTCGAGGAGTCCGACTTCTTCATCAGCGACTTCCGGCGCACCGGCGCCATCGACCGGGCGGTGCTGTTTATCAACCTGGCCAGCGACCCGGCCATCGAGCGTATTTCCACCCCCCGCATGGCGTTGACCGCCGCCGAGTATCTGGCCTTTGAAAAGGATATGCACGTGCTGTGCATCCTTACCGACATTACCAACTACGCCGAGGCGCTGCGGGAAATTTCCGCCGCCCGCAAGGAGGTGCCCGGCCGCCGGGGCTATCCCGGCTATCTGTATACCGACCTTGCCAGCCTGTACGAGCGCGCCGGCCGCCGGGAGGACAGCCAGGGGTCCATCACCATGATCCCCATTTTGTCCATGCCCGAGGACGACAAGACCCACCCCATCCCGGACCTCACCGGCTACATCACCGAGGGGCAGATCATCCTGTCCCGGGAGCTGTACCGCAAGAACATCCAGCCCCCCATCGACGTGCTGCCCTCCCTGTCCCGGCTCAAGGACAAGGGATCGGCGCCGGCAAAACCCGGGAGGACCACGCCAGCACCATGAACCAGCTCTTTGCCGCCTACGCCAGAGGCAAGGACGCCAAGGAGCTGATGACCATTCTGGGCGAGGCGGCCCTGTCCGAGGTGGACTTAAAGTACGCCGCCTTTGCCGATGAATTTGAAAAGCGCTATGTCTCCCAGGGCTACGACACCGACCGGGACATTGCCGCCACCCTGGACCTGGGGTGGGAGCTTTTGTCCCTTCTGCCCGTCACCGAGCTTAAGCGCATCCGCCCGGATATGATTGAAAAATACCTGCCGGGCAAGGCACAGGACCAGTGAGGAAGGGGGGCCCAAGGCCATGGCAGTCCTGCCGGTAAATCCCACCCGGATGGAGCTGACCCGCCTCAAACGGCGGCTGCAGACCTCCATGCGGGGCCACAGCCTGCTAAAGGACAAGCGGGACGACCTGATGAAAAAATTCCTGGAGCTGGTGCGGCAGAACAAGGAGCTGCGCGAGCAGGTGGAGGAAAAAATGATGGACGTCTACGAGGGCTTTGCCATCGCCAGCGCCGTCATGAGCCCCGCCATGCTGGAGGAGGCCCTGATGCTGCCCAAGGACCGGGTGGAGGTGGAGATCGGCTCCGCCAACATGATGAGCGTCCAGGTGCCCGTCTTTACCTTTACCCACACCGGCGGCCAGGGGGACCTTTACCCCTACGGGTTTGCCTTTACCTCCGGCGAGCTGGACGATTCGGTGGCCGCCCTGTCCCAGGTGCTGCCCCTGCTTTTGCAGCTGGCGGAAAAGGAAAAGACGGCCCAGCTGCTGGCGGAGGAAATTGAAAAGACCCGCCGCCGGGTAAACGCCCTGGAGTATGTCCAGATCCCCACCCTTCAGGAGACCATCCGTTCCATCGCCTCCAAGCTGGAGGAAAACGAGCGGAGCAACACCGCCCGGCTGATGAAAATCAAGGACATGATGATTGCCGAAGCCCGCGCCAAGGAGCAAAGCGCGTAAGCCAGTAAAAGCACCCGCCCCCGGCGGGTGCTTTTGTCCGACAAGGCCCTCCGTGCCTGTCAGCGCAGGGTTTCCCCTCATATGGCAGCATTTGGCAGCGGGCGCCGATGCCCCCTCCTTGAAAAATCTGCCGTAATGTGCTACCATAATCGGGAAGCAGCGGAAAAAAGCACCGTTTTTTGTTCCCGCAGCCACCCAGTCATCCAACCGATAGGTGAAATACTGTGAAGCATTTAATGATCTGTATTTTGGCCGGCATCATCATTCTGACCGGACTTACCACCCTGATGTCGGCGGAGCGGGCCTCCAACCAGGACCTGCCGCCCCCGTCCTCCAGCGTCATCCCGGTGATGAACGCCGGGGAGGAGGGGGAGTCGGGCCTTGTCAAGGTGGGCCTGATTGTGGAAAAAACCCACACCATGGAGGAAATCCATTTTCGGCGCGTGCTGGAAAACGCCCAAAGCGAGGGCTTCCTCTTTCACCCCTGCGAGACGGGCAGCAGCCCCGAAACCCAGTGGGAGATGTTCCAGAAGATGCTGGGGGAGGAGTACAAAATCATCTTCCTGAGCCTGGTGGACCCCGCGTCCGCCCAGCGGTATGTGGACGCGGCCTCCGCCCAGGGGGTGTACCTTATCTTTTTGTACAACGAACCCCCACGGGACCTGCTCCTGAGCGGCCAGGGCATCTATTACCTGGGCTTTTCCGATGCGGATTCCCTGCGGGAGGTGGCCAAGGAGATGGGCGCCATCTGGCGGGGCAACCGTAAGCTGCTGGAATATTTTCCCGATGATGTGCTGGCCTTTGCCTCCTTGTCCGACGAAAGCTTTGAGGAAAACGGCAAGGCCGAAAAATTTGCCGCCTACCTAAAGGCCCAGGGGGTGGAAAGCACCCTGGCCAAGGATTCGGTGACCTCCATGTTCAGCTTTGACATCCACAAGGAGATCGACCGCATCTGGGTGGCCGAATCCGAGCTGCTGCTTATCACCAGCAGCACCGAGGCAAGAAAGGCCCTGGATTACCTGAACGACCCCACCGAGTTTACCTATAACCGCATCGAGATTGTGGTGCTGACCGCCGACGAGGCGGCCCAGAAGATGGTGGAAAACGGCGAGATTTTAATGGCCATCGGCACCGACGGCGAAGACCTGGGAAATGCCGCTTTGGACATGATGCGCGCCCTGATGGCGGGCCAGCCGCCGGTGGCGGAGCCCCAGGGGGACGACCCCGGGGCGGACCGTTGCCTGTATGTGCCGGGGCGTGTCGTGCGCTCTCCCCGGATGGATGAGCGCCCCCAGGTTTTAAAGGAGCCGGAGCAGTCCTCCCCGGACAGCGATGAGGAGATGCAGCCCAGCAATTACCGGCCCTGACGGCGGCGCCCCTCTCACAGGCCTCAGGCCCCCGCCTGGGGCCGCCTGCTTTACGGCGGGCTTTCTCCCTTTAGACCTGCTTTCCCGGATAAAAAAAGGGAGTAGGGGCCCCCGGGGGACAAAATTTAGCCTTTATATCCCGCGGGACGCAGTAAAAACGCGGGAAACTGCCACATAAGTATTGATAAAATGTGTCGAATTCGTTACACTATACATAGGTTTGTGTCCTTTTTGTCATTTGTGTAGACTTTTGCGCAAGGTATTTCTTCTTGCCCCGGCACTTTTGCGCCGCGCAAAGTGACGCTTTCGCAAGAGGATACTTTTGCACAAGGTATTTCTTCTTGTCCCGGCACTTTTGCGTCGCGCAAAGTGACGCCTTCGCAAGAGGATACTTTTGCGCAAGGTATTTCTTCTTGTCCCGGCACTTTTGCGCCGCGCAAAGTGACGCTTTCGCAAGAGGATACTTTTGCACAAGGTATTTCTTCTTGTCCCGGCACTTTTGCGTCGCGCAAAGTGACGCCTTCGCAAGAGGATACTTTTGCGCAAGGTATTTCTTCTTGTCCCGGCACTTTTGCGCCGCGCAAAGTGACGCTTTCACAAAAGTGAACTCATATCCCATCAGGAACAGGAGTCCTCCCCCATGCAGAAGCGAGCCGTCTCTTTCATTTTGGCGCTGTCCCTGGCCCTTTCCCTGGCCGGGTGCGCCTCCGCCGGCCCCGAGCCCGCGCCGGCCCCCATCACCGGGTCGGGCAGCTTTGAGTTCTCCGATTCCGGGCAGGAAAGCCGCCCCTTTAATCCGGCGGACAGCGGCGACGGACCCGGCCCCGTGACGGACCCGGACGGCAGCTCCTCGGACCGCCCCCCGGACGGCGGGGCGCCCATAAGCAGCTCCGGCGCTTCCTCCGTCAGCCAGTCCTCGTCCAGTCAGCCCTCTTCGGTCTCCAGCCAGCCGTCCTCGTCCAGTTCCCAATCCCAGCCCGAATCCCAGGAGGAGACCCCGGTGAAGCAGGTAAAGCCCGCAGACGAGGTCCGGGCGGTGTGGCTTTCTTATCTGGACCTGGGCCCCATGCTGACGGGCCGGACCAAGGCCCAGTTTACCGCCAGCATCCGCGCCGCCTTTGGCCGCATTGCCGACCTGGGCCTTAACACCGTCTACGCCCAGGTGCGCCCCTTTGGCGACGCTTTGTACCCTTCCAGCTACTTCCCCCAGTCCTACCTGTTTACGGGGCAGGAGGGCCCCGTGGGGGCGGCGCCCTATGACGCCCTGGAGATTATGGTGGAGGAGGCCCACAGCCTGGGCCTGTCCATCGAGGCCTGGCTGAACCCCTACCGCATCCGCGCCACGGGGACCCTGGGCACCAAGGCCATCCACAGCACCAACCCCGCCAACGACTTTATGGACAGCGGCAGCGACGCCGTGACGGAGTACGACCGGGGCCTTTTTTACAACCCCGGCAGTGCCGAGGCCCGGGAGCTGATTGTAAACGGCGTCCGGGAGATTGTAAATAACTACGACGTGGACGGCATCCACTTTGACGATTACTTTTACCCGCCAAGCGCCGACGCCAGCTTTGACCGGGGCACCTACAACCGCTCCGGCACCCAGAAGGGGCTGGCCGAGTGGCGCCGGGAGCAGGTGAATATTCTGGTCAAGCAGGTGTACAACGCCGTGGGCAGCGGCAGGGTCTTTGGCATCAGCCCCGCGGGCAACAACCAGAACAACCGCAATATGCTGTACTGCGACGTCAACTTCTGGCTGGCCAACCCCGGCTATGTGGATTACATCTGTCCCCAGGTCTATTTTGGGTTTAACAACGCCACCTGTCCTTACAGCGACACGGTGCGGCTGTTTAATAACATGATCTCCGCCGGCGGCGTCAAGCTGTATGTGGGGCTGGCCGCCTATAAAATCGGCGACAGCCAGCAGGGAAACGAATGGACCGCTAACCCCACCATGATGCAGCGCCAGGTGGAATTTGCCAGGACCCAGTCCCGGTACGGGGGCTTCGCCCTTTACCGGTACGATTCCATCATGGGCGGCTCGTCCATGGTGTCGCAGGAGATGAGCAATCTGCAGTCCATCCTTTGATGGGACCGCACTTTTAAGTACATCGGGGGGAATGACGTGCATACTTTTTTGAACAACAAACGGATGCTGGCGGTGGCACTCAGCCTGGTTTTTGTGGCGGTCATCGCCGTTACGGGGGTGGCCGCGGCCGTCACCGGCGGGCTGGAGCCCATGGGCCCGGCGGACCCCGGGCCCTCCCAGGAGGACCTGGTCCCCGATGTGTCCGGGGACCCGGACAGCCAAGCCCTGGACGGAGACCCCGGCCAGGGTCTTGAGGTGACCCCTGTGGCCTATAACGTCCCCGGCGAGATGCGGGCGGTATATCTTACGCCGGGGCAGGACTTTTTTGCCTCCGGCGACCGGTCCGAGGCCAAGGTGAAGTCCGAAATCGATGCCGCCCTGCAAAAAATTCAGGACCTGTCCATGAATACCGTGGTCATTCAGACCGCCTCGGACAAAGGGGTGGTCTATGACAGCGCCAATTTACCCACCCTGGCCACCGGCTACGACCCCCTGGGCTACGCCATTTCCGCGGCCAAGGGCAGGGGCCTGTACGTCTACTGCATCTACAACCTCCTTACCGTCCCCGGCCAGGAGTCCATGGTCCACGCAAGCCCTGTGGACGCCTCGGTCATCGACCGGATGGAGGAGGAGCTGATAAGCTTTGTGCGGGACTATAAGCCCGACGGCATTCTGCTGGCCGACTACGAAAATCCCGACGGCGATTCCTCCTACGGCGGATACCTGTCCGCGGGCGGGGGCATTGGGTACCAGCGCTATATGCGCGGGGTGCCCGATTTGGCGGTGCGCATGGCCGCCGACATCATCCATACCCGGGCGCCGGGGATGCAGGCGGGCCTTTTGACCACCGCCGTGTGGGCCAACCAGGACCAGGACGAGGCGGGCTCCAAAACAAACGCCGCCCATACCGCCCTTGTGGGCGGCAATGCCGACGTCCGCGCCTTTGTAAAGGACGGCCTTGTGGACTTTGTGGCGGTGGAGGCCGTGGGCTCCCAGTCCGACCCGGCCATTCCCTTTAACACCGTGACCAAGTGGTGGGGCAAGACGGCCTCCGAGGCCGGTATCCCCCTGTACCTGGTCCACGGCGCCGACCGCATGGGCACCTCCGCGGCGGGGTGGGGCGATTCCGGCCAGCTGGTCAGCCAGCTGGTGGCCGCCCGGGAGACGGACGGCTATAAGGGCAGCATGTATAACTCCCTGTCAAAGCTGAGCGCCAACCCCGGCGGCGCTACCACCAACCTTTTGGACTACCTGAAGGACCAGACCGCGGCCAAGTTTATTCTGGCCACCCTGGAAATGACCCGCCCCGCCCAGGCCACCTATACCACCAGCGAACCCACCGCCACCCTGCAGGGGGCCAGCGACCCCCGCAGCGAGGTGCTGCTTAACGGGCAGAAGATTGAGACCAGCGACACGGGCTATTTCTCGGTGGAGGAAAACCTGAAGGCAGGCCTGAACACCTTTAAGATCGAGCACAAGGGCAAGACCCTTACCTATAACATCACCCGCCAAATCAATGTCATCGACACCATCGCCCCCGAAGGGGCCCTGGCGGTGGAGGGCGGCATGCAGATTACCGTGTCGGTAAACGCCTATGACGGCGCGGCGGTCTCCGCCACCCTGGGCGGCAAAACCATTGCCCTGACCAAGGACACCACCGACGACGACAACACCAACAAGGATTCCAGCTACGTCAAATACAGCGGTGTCTTTACGGCCCCGGCGGGCACCACCTCCCAACAGGGCCTGGGCAACATTACAATCAGCGCCACCTACGAAGGCTACACCGGCAGCAAGCAGGGGGCCAGCGTCACCGTCAACAAGCGGGCGGTCATCGGCTCCGGCAAGCCGGTGGTGGTGTCGGCCGCCGATGCCGAGACCTTTCCCACTAACACACTGGACGACATCTCCAGTGCCAATTACTTCCCCCTGCCCAAGGGGGCCCTGGACTACACCCAGGGGAACGAGCTGTCGTATAAGGACGGCAACACCACCTACCGCTACTACATTCTGGAATCGGGCCAGCGGGTCTATTCGGGTGACATCAGCTCCACCTCCAAGGAGGCGTCCGGCAATCAGATTACCGGTATGACTGTCACCAGTACCGCCGCCTACACCGATGTCATTCTAAAGACCGAACAGCAGGTCAGCTACCGGGCCACCTATTCTTCCTCCGGGATGAAGTTTGCCTTCCAAAACACCACCTCGGTGCCGGGCAACCTGAGCAGCCTGAGCAAAAACCCCCTCTTTAAGTCCGCCACCTGGAGCGGCACCACCCTCAGCCTTAACTTCCGTGTCAGCAACGGCATGGTGGGCTACCAGGCCTATTACGATAAATCCGGCAACCTGGTGCTGCGGTTCCACAACGTGCCGTCCTCCCTGGGCAGCGCGAAAATTGTGGTGGACCCCGGCCATGGCGGCACCGACTACGGCGCCCTGGGCTATTTGTCCGACTACCCCGAAAAGGTGGTCAACTGGCAGATTGCCCGGCGTCTGGCCAGCGTCCTGGAATCCCGCGGCGCCAATGTGCTGCTCATCAATACCCAGGTCAGCAGCGGCAAGGTGGACCTGCCCAACCGGATGAACCAGGCGTACAACTTTAACCCCCAGGCCTTTGTCAGCATCCACAATAACTCCTCCACCAGCAAAAGTGCCACCGGCCACGAGGCCTATTACTTCTACTCCTTCTCCCAGGGCCTGGCCAGCCAGGCAAACTCCGCCCTGGGCAGCGCCATCGGCAATACCAACCGGGGCACCAAGTACGGGCTTTACTACGTCACCCGCACCAGCCGCTTTGCCGCCACCCTTACCGAGGGGGCGTTTATGAGCAACCAAAATGAGTTTTATGATCTGATTGACAGCACCGTCCAGCAGAGCATTGCCAACGAGATGGCCGACGCCATCGAAAGCTTCTTTGACAGCCGCTATGCCGGCAGCTACCCCACGGGCAGCGAGTCGGTGGGCAAGGGGGTCGTTGTGGTTGTGACGCCCACCGCACTGACCCTGGACAAGACCACTTTGGAGCTGGCCCTGGGCCAGGCGGCCCAGCAGCTGACCCCCAAGTTTGAGCCGGCCGACACCACCAATCAGGCCATCACCTGGACCTCCAGCGACGAAAAGGTGGCCAAGGTGGACAGCACCGGCAAGGTGACCCCCGTGGCGGCGGGCACCGCCACCATCACCGCCACCTCCCAGGCCAATACCAAGCTGACGGCCAAGTGCACCGTGACGGTTAAGGGCAAGGCGGTAACAGGCGTTGCCGTCGATCCCGCCTCGGCCGCCGTCGCCCCCGGCGGCGCCCTGCAGCTGAAGGCGGTCATCACCCCGGCGGACGCCGCCAACCAGGAGGTAACCTGGAGCTCCAACAATCCGGCGGTAACCGTCAGCGCGTCCGGCCTTGTGACGGTCGGATCCAGCGCCGGCTCTGGACAGACCGCCGCCATCACCGTCAAGACCAAGGACGGCGACAAAACCGCCGTCTGCCAAATCACGGTGGGGGATATTAAGGTGACGGGCATCTCCCTGAACAAGAGCACCCTGGCCCTGACGGTGGGCGGCACCGAGAAGCTGACCGCCGCCATCGCCCCTGCAAACGCCACCAATACCGGCGTCACCTGGACCTCCTCCGACAGCGGCGTTGCCGCGGTAAGCGCCTCGGGCGAGGTGACGGCCAAGGGCCCCGGCACGGCCGCCATTACCGCCGAAAGCAAGGACGGCGGCTTTAAGGCCACCTGCCAGGTGACCGTCCAGGCGGCCAACGTCCCGGTTACCGGGGTCAGCGTGTCGCCCGCGGCCCTCACCCTGGAAGTGGGCGGGACCGGCAAGCTGACGGCCACCGTTGCCCCCACGGGCGCAACCGACCCCAGCGTCACCTGGTCCAGCGATGCCCCCGGCGTTGTCACGGTGGACGAAAACGGCAGCCTGAAGGCGCTGGCCGCCGGGACAGCGGTCATTACGGCAAAATCCAAGGCCAACCCCAGCGCGTCCGCCGCCTGCACCGTCACGGTAAACGCCCCGGCCCCCACGCTGAAAAGTATTACCATCAACCTGGCCTCCGCCACCCTGAAGGTGGGGGACACCCTGCCGGCGGGCGGCATCCCCTATACCACCGACCCGGCGGACTACGGCGGCACCGCCGCCTGGGCCTCCTCCAACACGGAGGTGCTGTCCTTTGACGGAAGCCAGTTCCAGGCCGTGCAGGCCGGCAGCGCGGAAATTATTCTGACCATCGACGGCGTCAGTACCAGGGCCGCGGTGACCGTCCAGGACAGCGCCGGCGGCTGACCGTCCCAACAAAATCAGAGCCGCGCCATGAAAGTGGCGCGGCTCTTTCGCACCGCCTGGCGGTTGCCAAGAAAAGAAGAATGGGGTATACTGCTACTACGAATCCATGGATGCGAGGTGTTCTCATTTGTTTCAAATTATGGATAGACGGCAGCTTAACGATTCGGTGGTGCTCCAGGTGCTGAAGGCGCCCCTTATCGCCGCCAAAACCCGGGCGGGCCAGTTTGTCATGGTGCGCCCCAACCAGCGGGGGGAGCGCATCCCCCTGACGGTGGCGGACCACGACCGGGACGCCGGCACCATCACCATCATCTTTCAGGTGGTGGGCGGCACCACCCGCATTATGGCGGACCTTGGCAGGGGGGACTTTTTGGAGGATGTCACCGGCCCCCTGGGGGTGCCCACCCACTACGGCGACGCCAAGCGGATATGTGTGGTGGGCGGGGGCGTGGGCTGCGCCATCGCCTACCCCCAGGCCAAGGCGCTGCATGGGGCCGGGGCGGCGGTGGACGTCATCGCGGGCTTTCGCAGTAAAGAGCTGGTCATTTTGGAGGAGGAGATGCGGGCGGCGTCCCGGCACTATTTTCTGACCACCGACGACGGCAGCTATGGCGAAAAGGGCTTTGTCACCGACAAGCTCCGGGCGCGGATAGACGCCGGCGCGGGCTACGAACTGGTCATTGCCATCGGCCCCGTGCCCATGATGAAGTTTGTCTCCCGCCTCACCGCCGAATACGGCGTTAAAACCCTGGTAAGCCTGAACCCCATTATGATCGACGGCACCGGCATGTGCGGCTGCTGCCGGGTGACGGTGGGGGGGCAGACCCGCTTTGCCTGTGTGGACGGGCCCGACTTTGATGGGCACCAGGTGGATTTTGACGAGCTGATGAGCCGCAACACCAGCTTTCAGGCTGAGGAAGCGGACCACATCTGCAGACTGGAGGGCGCGCGCTGATGGAACCGAGCATCCTGAAAAAGACCCCCATGCCCGAGCAGGACCCGGGGGAGAGGGCCCGCAATTTTGAGGAGGTGGCCCTGGGCTACACCGACGAGATGGCCATGGCCGAGTCCCTGCGGTGTCTGAACTGTAAAAACCGCCCCTGCGTGGGCGGCTGCCCGGTGGGCGTGCGCATCCCGGATTTCATCACCCGCGTGGCGCAGGGCGACATGGCGGGCGCGTACCAGATCCTGAGC
>CALGIL010000104.1 GCA_937914895.1 uncultured Angelakisella sp. | reverse complement strand
GGGGCTTTCCATCAAAGAAGCGCACTTTACACGATTTTTACAAAGAGCTGCGGGCGGCCTACATTTTCCTCCGTTATGATGGGGACCATAATACAAGGAGAAACGGAGGAAAGCAAAGATGAAAAAACTCGTCAGCGGTCTGCTGGTCCTGGCCCTTGGGGTATCCGCCCTGGCCGGCTGCGCCCAGAAGGGTTCACAGGATGGCACCCCCGCGTTTGACACGGCAAAGGCCATCAGCGTCGTCTCCCGGGAGGACGGGTCCGGCACCCGGGGCGCGTTTATCGAGCTGTTTGGCATCGAGGTCAAGGGCGACGACGGCAGCAAAAAGGACACGACCACCAAGGAGGCCGTCATCGCCAAGCAGACCGACGTAATGATGCAGAACATCGCCTCGGACAAGTACGCCATCGGCTATATTTCCCTGGGGTCCCTCAGCGACATGGTAAAGGCCGTCAAAATTGACGGGGTGGAGGCCACCGCCGCAAACGTCAAAAACGGCAGCTACCCCGTGGCGCGCCCCTTCAACATCGCCACAAAGGGACAGCCCGCCGGCCTTGCGGGGGACTTTATCGACTTTATCCTGTCCGCCGACGGGCAGGCGGTGGTGGGGGCCAGCTATATCGCCATTGCGGACGGCGCCCCCGCCTACGCCGGGGAGAAGCCCGCGGGCAAAATTGTGGTGGCCGGCTCCTCATCGGTGACACCCGTCATGGAAAAGCTGAAGGAGGCGTATCTTAAGGTCAACCCCGGCGCCGTCATCGAAATCCAGCAGAGCGATTCCTCCGCGGGCATGACCGGGGCCATGGACGGCACCTGCGACATCGGCATGGCCAGTCGGGAGCTGAAGGACAGCGAGCTTGCCCAGCTGACCGCCACCCAAATTGCCCTGGACGGCATTGCCGTTATTGTCAATAACGGCAACCCCGTGGCCGGCCTCAGCTCCGCCCAGGTCAAAAGTATTTTTACCGGCGAGGCGGTAAAGTGGAGCGACGTCCATGAATAGGCTGCGGGAAGCGGGAATGAGGGCCGTGTTTTTTACCGCGGCCCTCGCTTCCGTGCTGGCGGTGGGGCTTATCTGCTTTTTTTTGTTTGCAAACGGCCTGCCCGCCATGGCCAAAATCGGGGTTTTTCAGTTCCTGGGGGGCACCCAGTGGTCCCCCACCGACACGCCGCCGTCCTTTGGTATTCTGCCCATGATTGTGGGCAGCCTGTATGTGACGGCGGGCGCGGTGGTCATCGGCGCCCCCCTGGGGGTGCTTACCGCCGTCTTTTTGGCCCGCGTCTGCCCCAAGGGGCTGTATAAGGCGGTCAAGCCCGGCGTAGAGCTGCTGGCGGGAATCCCGTCGGTCATCTACGGCTTTTTTGGCATGGCGGCCATTGTGCCCCTGGCGGGCAACAGCATTTTGTCGGCCTGCATCCTGCTGGGCATTATGATTCTGCCCACGGTGGTGGGCGTGGCGGAAAGCGCCCTGCGCGCCGTGCCGGAGCAGTATTACGAGGGCGCCCTGGCCCTGGGGGCGGGGCATTACCGCAGCGTGTTCCGGGTGGTGCTGCCGGCGGCAAAATCCGGGGTGCTGGCCGCCGTGGTGCTGGGGGTGGGCCGCGCCATCGGCGAGACCATGGCGGTTATTATGGTGGCGGGCAACCAGGCCCGCATGCCGGTGTCGCTGTTTAAGGGTGTGCGCACCCTGACGGCCAACATCGTCATCGAGATGGGCTACGCGGCGGAGCTGCACCGCGAGGCGCTCATTGCCACGGGCGTCGTGCTGTTTGTGTTCATCCTCATCATCAACCTCAGCTTTTCCGCGCTGAAAAGGAGGGGGGACGGATGAAAAAGCAAAACGCCTGCGAAGGGCTGATGCGCGCGCTGACCTGGGGCGCCGCGGTTATTACCGTGGGGGTCCTGGTCTTTTTGGTGGGCTTTATTCTGGTCCGGGGCATCCCCTATTTAAAGCCGTCCCTGTTTTCCCCCACCTACAACAGCGAAAACGTATCCCTCATGCCCGCGCTGATCTCCACCGTGCTTATGACCCTGCTTTCGCTGATCATCGCGGTGCCCCTGGGGGTGTTTGCCGCCATTTATCTGGCGGAGTACGCCGGGCGGGGCAGCAGGGCCGTGTCCCTCATCCGCATTACCACCGAGACCCTTTCCGGCATTCCCTCCATTGTGTACGGCCTGTTTGGCCTTTTGTTTTTCGTCACCTATCTGGGCTGGGGCTTTTCGCTTTTGGCGGGGGCCTTCACCCTTTCCATCATGACGCTGCCCCTCATCATCCGCTCCAGCGAAGAGGCCCTGCGGGCCGTGCCGGACACCTACCGGGAGGGAGCCCTGGGCCTGGGCGCCGGCAAGCTGCGCACCACCTTTCAAATTGTGCTGCCCTCGGCCATGCCGGGCATTTTTGCCGGCGTCATTCTGGCCATCGGGCGCATTGTGGGCGAGACCGCCGCACTCATCTACACGGCGGGCACGGTGGCCCAGGTGCCCGCAAACCCCATGATGTCGGCGCGGACGCTGTCGGTGCATCTGTACGCCCTGTCCAGCGAGGGGCTGCATATGGGCGAGGGCTACGCCACGGCGGTGGTGCTGCTGGTGGTGGTGCTGCTCATCAACACCCTGTCGGCGTGGGCGGCCAAAAGAATGGGGGCGCGGGGATGAACTGCTTTACCATAGAGGATCTCAATTTGTACTACGGCACCTTTCAGGCGCTGAAAAACGTGAATCTGGCCCTGGAGGCGGGGAACATCACCGCCCTCATCGGCCCGTCGGGGTGCGGCAAATCCACCCTCCTAAAGACCCTAAACCGCATGAACGACCTTGTCGAGGACTGCCGGATCACCGGCAGCGTCCAGCTGTTTGGCGAGGACATTTACGGCGGGATGGACGTTAATGTGCTGCGCAAGCGGGTGGGTATGGTGTTCCAAAAGCCCAACCCCTTTCCCATGAGCGTCTACGACAACATCGCCTTTGGCCCGCGCACCCACGGCGTCAAGTCCCGGTACCAGCTGGACGAGGCGGTGGAAAAATCCCTGCGGGGGGCGGCTATTTGGGACGAGGTAAAGGACAGGCTGAAAAAGTCAGCCCTGGGCCTTTCGGGGGGGCAGCAGCAGCGCCTTTGCATTGCAAGGGCGCTGGCCGTATCCCCCGAGGTCCTGCTGATGGATGAGCCCACCAGCGCCCTGGACCCCATTTCCACCGGTAAAATTGAAGAATTGATGCTGACTTTAAAGCGGGAATATAGTATCATTATTGTGACCCACAATATGCAGCAGGCCACCAGAATCAGCGACAAAACAGCCTTTCTTCTGCTGGGCGAGGTGGTGGAGTACGGCGATACCGAGACCCTGTTCTCCCTGCCCCGGGACAAGCGGACGGAGGATTACATCACCGGGAGGTTTGGATGATGAGAAGCCGGTTTGACCAGCAGCTGACCCTTTTAAACAGCAGCCTTATCGAGATGGGGGCTATGATTGAGCGGGCCATTACCCAGGCGACCAAGGCCCTGATGGAGCAGGACGCCGCCCTGGCCAGGGAGGTCATGCAAAGCGACCCCGTCATCGACGAAAAGGAGCGGGAAATAGAGGCCCAGTGCATGCGCCTGCTGCTGAGCCAGCACCCGGTGGCGCGGGACCTGCGGCAGGTTTCCGCCGCGCTGAAGATGATTACCGACATGGAGCGCATCGGCGACCAGGCGGCGGATATTTCGGAGCTGTGCGCCTTTTTGGCGGACCAGACCTACATCCACCGCCAGGACCACATCCCCCAAATGGCAAAGGCCACCATTAAAATGGTGACGGACAGCATCGACGCCTATGTCCGAAAGGACCTGTCCCTGGCGAATGAAGTCATCCAGTACGACGACGTGGTGGACGACCTGTTTGTGCAGGTCAAGCGGGACCTGACCGCCCTGGTCCACGAAAACGCCGACAACGGCGAGCAGGCCTTTGACCTGATGCAGATTGCAAAGTACTACGAGCGCATTGGCGACCACGCCACCAACATCGCCGAATGGGTGACCTATTCCATTACGGGAAAGCACGTGTGGGAATAAGCCCGGGAAAAGGGGGACGACATGCAGACCGTTTTTGTGGTGGAGGACGACGACAGCATCCGGGAGATGATGATGTACGCCCTGGACGCCGCGGGATTTGCGACGGTGGGCTTTGACCGGGGGGACCGGGTGCTTCCCGCCCTGGCGGAGCATAGGCCGGCGCTGCTGCTGCTGGACATTATGCTGCCCGGCCGCGACGGCCTAACCATCCTAAGGGAGCTTCGGCGGGCGGACCGGTACGGGGACATCCCCGTCATCCTGCTTACCGCCAGGGACAGCGAGGTGGACCGGGTCCGGGGCCTGGACCTGGGTGCGGACGATTACATCACAAAGCCCTTTTCCGTCATGGAGGCGGTATCCCGGGTAAAGGCCGTCCTGCGCAGGGCGCCGGATGGGGAGGACGCCCCCGACGAGCTGCGGGCGGGCCCCGTGGCGCTGAGCCCGGGCGGGCGCACCGTCAAGGTCGATGGCCGGGGGGTATCCCTGACCTACAAGGAGTTTGAGCTGCTGTACTGCCTCATGCGCAACCAGGGCATCGTCCTAAGCCGGGACGCCCTTTTGGACCAGGTGTGGGGCTTTGATTATGGCGGCGAGAGCCGCACGGTGGACATGCACATCAAAGCCCTGCGCCAAAAGCTGGGCGCGGCCGGGGCCCTGATTCAGACGGTGCGCAGCGTCGGGTATAAGATGGAGGGCTAGGGGCTTGAGAAAAAAAATCTTCCGCCAGACGGCGCTGCTGTCCTCCCTGGGCATTCTGCTGGTGTCGGTTCTCCTGTGCGGCGTCTGGTACCGACAGCTGGCGGCCCGGGTGCGGGCGGACCTGGAGGTCCGCACCCAGATGTTTGTCGGCGATGACTTCCAAAGTGCCCGGGACAACCTGTCCCTTATTGGGCCGGAGGACATGCGGGTTACCGTGGTGGCGCCGGACGGTGCCGTCTTGTACGACAACATGGCCCGCCCCCAGGAGATGGAGGACCACCTGGGGCGGAAGGAAATCCAGGAGGCCCTTGTGTCCGGCAGGGGCGAAAGCCACCGCTTTTCGGACACCTTGGATACCGAGACCTACTACTGCGCGGTGCGGCTGACCGACGGGTCGGTCCTGCGCATGGCCAGGACCACCGGCAGCATCTGGCGGGTCTTCGCCGGCGCTTTGCCCGCCGTCACCGCCGCCATCCTGCTGTTTGCCGCCGCCGGGTACTTTGCGTCGGGCCGCCTTGCCAGGCGGGTGGTGGAGCCCATTGGCAGGGTGGACCTTTCCGGGGACCCCGACGTGCCCTATGACGAGCTTGCCCCCTTTGCCCGGGTGATTACCGACCAGCGCAGGCAGATTGCCGCGGGCAGCGCGGAGCTGCAGGAGCGGGCCGGCACCATTGACGCCATTATGGACAACATGACCGAGGGCGTGGTGCTGCTGGACCGCCGGGGGGCGATTTTGTCGGTGAACAAAAGCGCGGCGGCCATCTTTGGGGCAAGGGGCCCCATGGGGGGCCGCAGCGACCTGGAGCTTTTGCGGGACCTGGATTTTCACCGGCAGATCGGCCGGGCGCTGGAGGGGCAGCGGGGGGAGATGAATTTCTCCAGGGGCGGCCGGGAATACCGCGCCCTCATCAGCCCCGCGGCCCAAACGGGGGTGGTGGTGCTTCTGCTGGACATCACCGAACGGGCCCGGGCCGAAAAAATGCGCCGGGAATTTTCCGCCAATGTCTCCCACGAATTAAAAACCCCCCTGACCAGCATTTATGGCAGCGCCGAAATGCTCCGGGCGGGGGTGGTCCAGGAGGACGACAGGCCGCTGTTTTACGGCAAGATTATGGACGAGGCGGCAAGGCTCCTCGCCCTGATCGAGGACATTATCCTTCTTTCGGAGCTGGACGAGGGCAAAACCCGGCAGCTGAAGGAGCGGGTGGACCTTGCCGCCGTGGCCCGGGAATGCGCCGGGGCGCTGGCGCAAAAGGCCGCGGAGCATGGGGTGACCGTGGAGGTGGCGGGTACCGGCGCCATGACGGCAAGCCGCTCCTTAATGTACGAGCTGTTTTATAACCTCATGGACAACGGCATTAAGTATAACCGCCCCGGCGGCCGCGTATGGGTGGAAATTGTGCAGACGGAAGAAAAAACGGACATCACCGTGTCCGATACCGGCATTGGGATTTCCGACGCGGACCGGGACAGAATTTTTGAGCGGTTTTACCGCGCCGACAAGTCCCGCTCCCGGCAGTCCGGCGGCACGGGCCTGGGCCTTGCCATTGTCCGGCACATTGTGCTGGTCCACGGCGGCAGCATCCGCCTGGCCAGCCGCCAGGGGGAGGGGGCGCGGTTTGAAATCACATTTTAAAAGGCCGGCAGCGGCTGGGTGCCGCATACCGGCCGGGACCTGGGGATATTCTGCGGGGCTGTGGGAAAATGCTATGACTGGGGAATCTGGGCCTTGGCCATTTCGATCATTTTTTTAACCATCTGGCCGCCGATGGGTCCGCCCTGCTCGCCGTTTACCCGGCTGGGCAGGTCGCCCTTATAATGGTCGTTATTTTCCTTGACATACTGTGCGTGGCCGATTTCCTGGGCGCATTCCATTTTAAACTTCGTCCACTGGCTGTTGGGGGCCGCGCTGCGGTTGCTGTTCGCCATCTTTTTTACCCTCCTTTCCTTCCTTAGTATTTGCGTCCGGACGAAAAAGAGAAGCGACAATATTTGCAAAAAAACGGACCGCCCCGTCGCCTGTTCTGGATGGGGCCGCCAAGGTTGACAGCTTTGCCCAAATGTGATAAAATGACCATTGCCGCGTGCGACTGGCTGAAAGTGCGCCAAAACGCCGCCTTTGCGCAGCGAGACTGAAGAGAAGAGGAAGTTTTCCCATGTACGCGATTTTCGAGACCGGCGGCAAGCAGTATACCGCCAAGGTCGGCGACCAGCTTTACATTGAAAAGGTAGAGGTCGAAGCCGGCAGCATGATCGCATTCAACAAGGTCCTTGCCCTGGGCGAGGAGGGCAAGCTGGACGTCGGCGCCCCCTATCTGGACGGCGCGTCGGTGGTGGCCAAAATCCTAAAGACCGGCAAGGGCAAAAAAATTACCGTCATGACCTACCGCGCCAAAAAGAATTCCAAGCGCAAGCAGGGCCACCGCCAGCCGTATACCAAGGTGGAGATCACCGAGATCCAGGCGCAGGCCAAGCAGACCAAAAAGACCGCAGCCAAAAAGAAAGAAGCGCCCGCACAAGCGGAAGCCGCTGAAGAATAAAGTGAGGTGATCATCCATGGCTCATAAAAAAGGAATGGGTTCGACCAAAAACGGACGCGACAGCCAGTCCAAACGCCTGGGTGTCAAGCGGGCCGACGGACAGACGGTGCTGGCCGGCAACATCCTGGTCCGCCAGCGGGGCACCCACATCCACCCCGGCGAAAACGTGGGCATCGGCTCCGACGATACCCTGTTTGCGCTCATCGACGGCAAGGTCCGTTTCCAGCGCATGGGCAAGGACCGCAAGAAGTGCTCGGTCCACCCCGCCTGAATAATCCGCGCAGTGCAAATCCCGGTTAAGGCCGGGATTTGTTTGGTTTTGGGGATAGAATAACAGTGTTCGCATCGTGGAAAGGGGGGCGCCCCATGTTTGTGGATAAGGCCAGAATCACCATTAAGGCGGGGGACGGCGGCAACGGGGCCGTCAGCTTTCACCGGGAAAAATACGTGGCGGCAGGCGGCCCGGACGGCGGCGACGGGGGCCGGGGCGGCGACGTGGTTTTTGTGGCCGACACCAATGTCGGCACGCTGCTGCATTTTCAGTATAAAAAGCGGTATTTTGCCGAAAACGGCCAGCCGGGGGGCACCAAGCGGTGCGCCGGCAAAAACGCGCCCCACCTGGTCATCCGGGTGCCCAAAGGCACCGTGGTGCGGGAGGCGGGCACCGGCCGCGTGCTGGCGGACATCTCCGGCGACCAGCCGGTGGTGGTGGCCCGGGGCGGCAAGGGGGGCTGGGGCAACACCCATTTTGCCACGGCCACCCGGCAGATTCCCCGGTTTGCAAAGCCCGGCCTGCCCGGGGAGCGGTACGAGCTGGAGCTGGAGCTGAAGCTGCTGGCCGACGTGGGGCTGGTGGGCTTTCCCAACGTGGGCAAGTCCACGCTGATTTCGGCGGTCAGCGCCGCCCGGCCCGAGATTGCAAACTACCCCTTTACCACCCTGGTGCCGGTGCTGGGGGTGGTAAAGGTCGGCGACGAGGAAAGCTATGTTATGGCGGACATCCCCGGCCTCATCGAAGGGGCCAGCGAGGGGGTGGGCCTTGGCCATGAATTCCTGCGCCATGTGGACCGCTGCCGGCTGCTGGTGCATATTGTGGATGTGTCCGGCATGGAGGGGCGGGACCCCGTGGAGGACTTTGAGGCCATCAACCGGGAGCTTATCCGCTGGAACCCGGAGATGGCCGGACGCCCCATGCTGGTGGCGGCCAACAAGTGCGACATCGCCCCGCCGGAGCAGGTGGAGGCCTTTGGGGCCTTTATCCGGGAAAAGGGCCTGCCCTTTTTCCCCATTTCGGCGGCCGCCCACACCGGCCTGCAGCCCCTGATGGACCGCATTGCCGCCCTGCTGCAGACCCTGCCGCCGGTGGCGGTGTACCAGCCGGAGCCGGTGCCCCGGGAGGTGCTGCTGCAAAAGGCAAAGGAAGATAAATACACCATCCGGGTGGAGGACGGCGTCTATTTTGTGGAGGGGGCCTGGCTCCTCCAGACCCTGGGGATGGTGGACCCCGACGACTACGAATCCCTCCAGTACTTTCAGCGGGTGCTGCAGGACAGCGGCATTATTGCAAAGCTGGAGGAGATGGGCATCCGGGAAGGGGACACCGTCAGCATTCTGGACTTTGAGTTTGAATATATTCCATAACAGAGAAAGGGGGCGGCCCTATGTTTGCAGAGCCGGGGACACAGGTGGACCCCAATGGGCTGGGCAGCCTGGACCTTGCCTTTGTGGGGGACGGCGTCTACGAGCTGCTGGTGCGGGAGCATCTGGCGGCCCGGG
>CALGIL010000103.1 GCA_937914895.1 uncultured Angelakisella sp. | reverse complement strand
CGCTCTTCCGATCTGGCCCGGGGCGTCCCGGTGTTTCTGCCCACCTATGGCGGCGAGGGCTTTCGGATTGATGTGGACCGCCTGAGGACCCTGGTGACCCCCAAGACCAAGGCCATCCTTATCAACACCCCCAACAACCCCACCGGCGCCTGCCTGACCCGGGAGAACCTGGAGGCCCTGGCCGCCTTTTGCGTGGAGCGGGACCTGGTGGTGCTGGCCGACGACATCTACACCTTTTACAGCTTTGACCGGGACTTTGTGCCCATTATGAGCCTCCCCGGCATGGGGGAGCGCACCGTTACCGTCAACAGCTTTTCCAAAAACTTCCTCATGACCGGTTTTCGGTTGGGCAATCTGGTGGCCCCGCCCGAGATTATCCGGGTGATCCAGGACATCAACGAAAGCGTGGTCTTTACCGCCCCCGCCCCGTCCCAGCGGGCGGCCCTCCATGCTCTGCGCCACCGGGGGGAGTACCGTGCGGAGATTGTGGAGGCTTTTCGGCAGCGCATGGACTACGCCGCCGGGCGCATCAACGCCCTGGCCCGGATGTCGGTGCCCGCACCCCAGGGCAGCATCTACCTCTTCCCCGACGTCAGTGCCACCGGCCTTGACAGCGGCCAGGTCTGCACCCGGATTTTGGAGGAGGCCCATGTGCTCACCCTGCCCGGCCGGGCCTTTGGGGCCTGCGGCGAGGGCCACCTGCGCATTGCCTGCACCGTGGGGCTGGCCCAGCTGGAGGAGGCCTTTGACCGCATTGCCCGCATGCCCCTGTTTCGGTAAGGGGGGCCGCCATGCTGTACAGTCTTGGGTGTGACACCCCCCTGGGCCGCCTGACCTTTTACCAGCGGGACGACGCCGTGGTCCTGCTGAAGTACCCCGGCGACGACTTTTTTCCCGACGCGGTGCGCCGGGAAACGCCGCTGCTGCAAACGGCGGCCCGGCAGCTGACCGAATACTTTGCGGGGGAGAGGAAGGTCTTTACCTTTCCCATCCGACCGCAGGGCACCCCCTTTTTCCAAACCGTCTGGCAGACCATGATCCGGGAGATCCCCTATGGCGAGACCCGGTCCTACGGCCAGGTGGGGCTGTTGGCGGGCTATCCCCGCCACGCCCGGGGGGTGGGGGCCGCCAACCGCGGCTGCCCTATCTCCATCATTATCCCCTGCCACCGGGTGATTGCGGCGGGGGGCAAAATCGGCGGCAGGGGATAATGATGGAGATAGGG
>CALGIL010000102.1 GCA_937914895.1 uncultured Angelakisella sp. | reverse complement strand
GGCGGTGGTGCGAGGGTTGCCCATGATGGCCAGCACCGCGGGCAAAAACGCAAACATGGCAAGGCCCATGCCCAGCAGCACCTCCGCCGCCAGGGAGAGGAACTTGCGCAGGGTCAGGTGCCACTGGGGCGAGGTAAGCCGCACAAAGAAGTACACCACCACAAAAACGACCTCGCCGATGAAAAACCAGTAGTTGACCACGGCGTTCAGGGCGATGGCCAGGGCAAACCAGCCCCGCTTATTGTCCATCATGGCCTTTTCCAGCCCGATGAGCAGCAGGGGGAAGAAGACGATGACCTCGTGGAAGTGGTTGAAGAAGATGTTGTAGACGGTATAGCCCGAAAAGGCGTACAGCAGCGAGCAAAAGGCCGCGCAGGGGGTATCCCGCACAAACCGCCGCAGATACCAAAAGGCGGTGACCCCCGCGCAGGCGTGCTTTAAAATCAGCAGAGGGGCCATCAAGTAGGGCAGCCAGGCGGTGGGGAAGGGGATGGTCAGCCAGAAGAAGGGGGAAAACAGGTTGTAAAAGCTGTAGGACCCAATAAAGTTGGCCCCCAGGTCGGTTTTCCAGCTCCACCAGATGTCGCCGCTTCGGATGGCCTCGTGGACCAGCTGGTAAAAGGGGATCTGCTGGACATTAAAGTCCCCGTAGTACAAAAACAGCCCCTTATGGTAGATGATGTACGGAACATACGAAGCGGCGGCCACCAGCAGCCCCGCCGCAAAGACGATGAGGGTATAGTTTTTTTGCTTGCCAAGAGCCTTCGGCCTGGTCATGAATCTGTCCCCTTCCAGCTTTTTTCTTTTCCAGCTATTTTATAAAAACACCTTTTTGCCCTCCGGGCAGGGGCTGCGCTGCCGCGATGTTGGCCCAAGGGCCAAAGCCCCTTATCGCCCTGCCGGGCGGGGTTTTGATTTTATCAAGAGTTATGTCTTTTTACTCTTTGGGATATAGTCCCAAACCCTCTTTGCCCTCCAGGCAGGGGCTGCGCCGCCGCGATGTTAGCCCAAGGGCCAAAGCCCCTTATCGCCCTGCCGGGCGGGGTTTTGATTTTATCAAGAGTTATGTCTTTTTACTCTTTGGGATATAGTCCCAAACCCTCTTTGCCCTCCGGGCGGGCCCCCTTTCTGCTGGCAGAAAGGGGGGAAAGACCACCAAAGGGGCGAATCCCCTTTGGGAACCCCTACGGGCAAACAAACAGCGGGTTGCGGCTGCGCAGGCCAAAGGACAGGCCTGCTTG
>CALGIL010000101.1 GCA_937914895.1 uncultured Angelakisella sp. | reverse complement strand
CTCTTGGTTGAAATCACCAGTGAAAAGATAAAAAGGCCCCAAATGCTGCATCTTTTTCCTCCGGGCCTTTAAACGGCGGAAAGAAGTCGAAGAAATGGCTCGGTTCTCCCATGCTATAATGAAAAAAACGAAATAAATTTAACGGCCGCAAGCTCCGGGGAGCAGGCCTACCGATTCCGTCAGTCCATGGAGAGCATATGAAGGAGGTACTTACTCATGGAAAAAAGAATTCAACAGCTGCGGGAAAAAATGATTCAGGCAACGCCGGGTATCTGCACCCAGCGGGCACTGCTGATGACAAGGGCATACCAGGAATATGCCGCCTATCCGCCCATTGTAAAACGTGCTTACGGCTTTGCGCGGGTGCTGCGGGAGATGAGCCTCTATATAGAAGAGGAACAGCTGCTGTGCGGAAACCAGGCTTCGAAGCCCCGGTACGCGCCGGTCTTTCCCGAATACACCATGGACTGGGTGATCGAAGAGCTGGACAGCTACGCAAACCGCCCCAGCGACGCTTTTGCCATTACGGAGCAGGCGAAAAAAGAGTTGCGGGAGATGGCCCCCTTCTGGAAAGGTCAAACCCTGATGGACCGTACGATGGCCATGCAGGCCGATGCGGTTTTGACCGACCTGCAGGTAAAGGTGCTGGGCTGGCTTGGAAACGTATCGGCCGGGGAAGGGCATATCGTACCGGATTATGATACCCTGCTGCGGGAGGGCTATATAGGCCTGCGGCAGCGCGTGCTGGAAAAGCGGGATGGCCTGGACATTGCCGACCCGGACGATTTACGGAAAAAGCCGTTTTATGATGCCGGTATGATTGTGATGGACGGAATTCTTGACTACCTGGCACGCTGCGCCGACCTTGCCCGGGAGCTGGCCCAAACCGCCGGGGGTCAGCGGAAAGCGGAGCTGCTTGCCATGTGCGAGTGCAGCCGGGCCCTTGCCAAGCGGGCGCCCCAGTCCTTTTATGAGGCGGTGCAGCTGGTTTGGTACACCCAGTTGATCCTGCATATCCAAACAAATGGGCAGGCCATCTCTTTCGGGCGCATTGACCAATATCTGTATCCCTTTTACCAAAAGGACATCCGGGACGGCCGCCTGACCGAATCTTCGGCGCTGGAAATTGTGGAGTGCCTCTTTTTGGCGGTGTTTTCCATCAATAAGCTGCGCTCCTGGTCAAATTCCCAGTTCCAATTGGGCTACCCCACTTACCAGAATATGTGTCTGGGCGGCAGCAACCCCGCCGGGGAGGATGAAACCAACCAGCTGTCCTTTCTCTTTTTGGAGGCGCTTGGTGAAATCCGCCTTTCGGAGCCAAATGTGTATGTGCGCTGTCACACAAATATCAACCGGCAGTTTCTGCGCAAAGCGGTGGGCGTGATAAAAACCGGCATTGGCATGCCCGCTTTTGTGGGCGACAAGGTGATTACCCAGGCGTTGATGATGCGGGGGGTTGCCGAGGAGGACGCGTATAACTTTTCCACCATGGGCTGCACCGAGACGGTTGTCCCCGGCAAATGGGGTTATAAGGCGACCGGTAAGGCCAAGGTAAACCTGCTGAAAATATTGGAGATTGCCCTGTACGGCGGGGTGGATCCGCGCACCGGCATTCGGGTCATGGATGGCGTGGCCCCGCTGGAGGAATACACCTGCTATGAGGACGCGGTTTTTGCATACCGCCAGGTGCTGGAGTACTATATGCGTCTGGAGGTGTCCGCGGACAACATCAACGACCTGGCCATGGAAGAACTGGTGCCCGACGCTTTTTCCTCGCTTCTGATTCAAGACTGCATCAATCGCGGGAAAACCATCAAGCAGGGCGGGGCTGTGTACGACATGGTCAGCGGACTGCTGTCGGCCGTCATCGACGTTGGCAACTGTCTGTATGCCCTAAAGAAAACCGTGTTTGAGGATAAGCTTTTCACGCCCGCCCAGTTAAAAGACGCCATGGAAAATAACTTTGAAGGCGCCGAGGGCATCCAGATGCAGGCCACCCTGAAAAATCTGGTGGCCAAGTATGGAAACGACGAAGACGGCGTGGACCAGGTGGTTGTGGAGAGCAGCGATTATTACTTTAAGCACATCTCCAAATATAAAAATACACGGTATGGCCGGGGCCCCATTGGCGGGGTGTTCACCTCTTCCACCGTCAACATGTCCGGCAACGTACCCAGCGGCGCCATCGTAGGC
>CALGIL010000100.1 GCA_937914895.1 uncultured Angelakisella sp. | reverse complement strand
GGCGGCGGCGGCCGGCTCCTCGGTCAGGTTCATGCCCGTGGTGTGTGCCCAGCTGATGCGCCGGGGCAGGTCCCCGGGCAGCTGCTCCGGCACCAGCTGCAGGTGGGAGGCCCCCGACGGCGGCAAAGCGAAGGGCACCCGCCCGCCGTCGGCCTCTACCACCACTAAAATCATAATGGTGGCAATTTGGGGGTCCAGCCGCAGCAGGGACACGTCCACCCCTTCCCGGGCCAGGTCGTCCCGGAGCATCCGCCCCAGGGAATCATCCCCGGCGGTGCCGGCAAACAGCACCGGCGTGCCCAGGCGGGCCATGCCGGCGGCGGTGTTGCCCACGCTGCCCCCCGGCTGAATGGACGCCCCCCGCTGGGGCGCGTCCACAGCCTCGCTCCGGGCGGCGGCCTCCATGACGGCCTTAGTCTCGCCGTAGGGCAAAATAATGTCGGGGCAGACGTCCCCCAGGCAGAGGACCGGCTTCACAGGCCCAGCTCCCCGGCGGCCTGGCGGGCCCGCTCCACAAACAGCCGGATGAGCTCCGGATCCTTTTGGGAGCCCCCGGGGGTCTTCCGGCTGGTCCGGGTGAAGGAATCCACCCCCCAGGGGCGCACCTGACGGATGGCCTCGGCCACGTTGTCCGGCCCCAGGCCCCCCGCCAGGATCACCTTGCAGGTCCCCGCCAGGCGGCGGCAGATCTCCCGGCTGACAGCCCAGTCATGGGTCACCCCCGCGGCGCCGATGCCGGCAATGGCGGGGTCCACCGAATCCAGGATAAGGCGGTCGCAGAAGGCGCCGCAGCGCACGGCCTCCTCCACCGCCTGAGGCCCCGTCACGGGGATGGCCTGCAAAACCTCGATGCCGGGCTGCAGGGCCTTGGCCTTTTTCACAAATTCCGCGTCGGCGTAATAGCTGTTGCCGCACAGGTGGATGACGTCCGGCTTCAGGTATTCAATGACCGGGTAGATGTCCTGGGGGCCGTCGGCCACGGTGATGGCGATGCGGCCGATTTTGCCCTCCACCGCGTCAAAAATCTCCTTGGCCTGGGGCAGGGTCAGTTCGGCGGGCAGGCCCTTGCCGGTACCCGCCGCAAGGCCGAAATAGTCGGCCCCCGCCCGGACGCAGGCCAGGGCTTCCTCCTTGGTCTGAATGGAATAAATCTGGGTGATCATGGCGACGCTCCTTTGTTTTTCCGTAAAAATCC
>CALGIL010000099.1 GCA_937914895.1 uncultured Angelakisella sp. | reverse complement strand
GCTCTGGCCCTGGAGATGTTCTATTACAGCGCCAGAAAACTGGTGGGCGGCTATGCCGCCGCCATGGGCGGCGTGGACGCCGTGGTCTTTACCGGGGGCATCGGCGAAAACGACGATGCGGTCCGGGAGGAGGTGCTGTCCGGCATGGAATACCTGGGCCTTAAGCTGGACCGCGGCCTCAACCACACCCGCGCCGAGCAGAAGATCTCCGCCGCGGATTCCAGGGTGCAGGCATGGGTTATTCCCACCAACGAGGAGATTGTTATTGCCCGGGACACCATGGAGCTGATTTAAGCGCCCCTTCTGTCAAAACACTTTTGCTTGCCGCGGCGTCCCGCTTTGGGGGGGCCCCGGCCCCAAAGCCCCGGTGAGAGATGCCTGAGAGCGCGCGTTTTCTCGGCTTTGTCCCACCGGGGTTTTTAGACGGACAGCCCGGGGGCGTCCATTTTTGCACAGGATGGGGGGAGAAAGCCGATGCCCAGCGGACCCGTCTGGTTTATGATCCTTTCCACGGCAATCACCGGCCTGCTGCTGGTCTACGCCGTCCGGACCCACAGCTCCCAGCGGTCGTTCTTCCTCATCCTGGCCACCTTCTGCTCGTTTTTGTACAGCTTCGGCTATCTTTTGGAGATTACCGCGCCCACCCTGGAGGCCGCCTTTACGGGGGTGCGGGTGCAAAAAATGGGGTCCCCCTTTCTGGTCCTTCTAAACTATCTGTTTATGCGGGACGTCTATGGGGAAAAGCGGTTTGGCACCCGGGGGTACTGCCTGCTGTTTGCGCTGCCCGTTTTCAACCTCATCACCGCCCAGGCTTTTCCCCTGGTGCGGCTGCACTACACCCGCATCCGGTACTTTTGGGACGGCCGGATTGCCAACTGCCAGGGGGACCTGGGGCCCGTGGGCGTGCTGGCCATTGCGTACCATTTTGTGCTGGCGGCCCTGACCCTATGGCGCATTGCAAAACACCTGCGGGGAGAAAAAGGGGCGCGGCGGCGCCAGAGCCTATGCCTGCTGGCGTCGGTGCTTGTCCCCCTGTTTGTCAATATTTACCACACCTCTTCCTACGACCGCCTGCGCCTGGACCTGAACCCCTTTGCGGTGGCCGTCAGCCAGGTGCTGCTCCTCTACTCGGTCCACCGCCAAAACCTGCTCAGCGTGGTGCCCCTGGCCCGGGCTCAGGTCATCGAATCCATGGCGGACGCGTTTATCGTCTGCGGCGGGGATTTCCGCTTTTTGGACGCAAACCAGTCGGCCAAGCGGCTGTTCCCGGAGCTGGGCGCCCTGTCCCTCGGCGAGGAAATATCCTGGGCGGCGCAGCTGAGGCACGGGGAGGAGCTTTGTCTGGAAGTGGACGGCGGGACAAGGTTTTATCAGATTGCCAAAACCGACATCGCGCAGGGCGGCAGATGCGGGGGCAGCGTCTGCATCGTGCTCCACGACATCACCGACAAGGAAAAACAGCTGAAGGCGCTGTATGACAAGGCCACCATCGACCCCATGATGCGGATTTATACCCGGGCCGCGTTTTGCGACCTGGCCGAATTCATTCTGGGCTCCGACACGGCCAGGGACTGCTCCCACGCCCTGCTGATGATTGACCTGGACCATTTTAAGCGGATTAACGACACCTACGGCCACCCCTGCGGCGACGCGGTGATGGGGGCCGTCGCCGCCGCCATCCGGGACAGCCTGCGGGGGGGCGACCTGGTGGGGCGCTATGGCGGGGATGAAATTACCGTCCTGATGGAGAACCTCTCCCTGACCCCGCTGCTGGCCGTGGTGGAGGAGCTCCGCGCGGCGGTGGGGCGCACGGTGGTCGCCTGCCAGGGGCGGGAGCTGACCACCTCCATCAGCGTCGGGGTGGCGTATTTCCCCCCGGGGGAGGCCCGCCCCCTGGAGGAGATGTTTGTCCGGGCGGACCGGGCCCTGTATAAAGCAAAAAACGGCGGGCGCAACCGCGCCTGCCTGTATGAGGAGGACCCCCTCCCCCCGGTTTTTTAAGAAGGCCGACCTTGGTGAGAAAACTTATGCCCGCCCTTCGGTCCGGCCCATGCCTTCCGCCCGGCCCCTGAAGGGCCGACCTTAGTGGAAAAACCTGTGCCTGCCCTTCGGTCCGGCCCATGCCTTCCGTCCGGCCCCTGAAGGACCACCTTAGTGGGAAAACTTATGCCCTCCCTTGGGCCCGGCCCGGACGCCTTTTCATCTTCTCAAGAGGGAATTTTTGCGCTTTATTCCGCCCCATCCAGGCTCATCCTGAGGAAGGGCCCCGTGTGCTCGCCCATCATCGCCTGGTAAAGGCCGGCCAAAACGTCGTATAGCTCCCCGTCGGAGGGGGAGGAATACTCCGTCCGCCAGGCCATGATGCGGTAATCCACCGAAAACAGCCGGACCCGGATGCCGGTCATGAGAAAGCCCAGGCGCTCGTAAAAGGCGATGCGCCGCAGGCGGGTGTGCTTTTCCCCGGGGGTGGCCGCCTGGCCGGGGTCCTCCACCTCGGCCAAAATGCCCATGTGGGGCAGCAAAAAACGCAGGGCCTCCATCATCCGGGTGCCGGTGCCCTTCCCCCGAAAGGGGGCGCACACGGCAAAGTAATCCAGCAGGCACCAGTCGCCCCGCTGGCAGAAAAAGGCGTAGGAAAGCACCGTCTCCCCCTGGGTCATGGCATAGCAGTCGTAAAGGCCCCGCCTGCGCAGGGACCGGATGGCCCGCAGGGGCTTGCGCTCGGCCGCGGGAAAATCCTGGGTCAGGTGGGTCCTGTATACCTGCCGCACCTCGGCGTCGTCCAGCTCCTTCAGCTTCACGGGCAAGCCCCTCCCCCTGTTCGGTTTGTCTATATTGTAACACATTGGCGGCGGCAAAACCAGCAAAGAATTCCCCCGGGGGGACAAACGGGACCGGAGCGCCGCTCCGGTCCCGCTTTTGATTTCTTTATTCCTGCTCCAGGCGGTCCAAAAGGCGTTCCACCGCCTCCACCGACCAAAAGGCCAGCTTATAGTTGGGCTCCTCCTCCAGCAGCAAAATCTCCTTTGTCTCCTCCTCCCCCGCCTGCCGGGCGGCGGCGGGGATGCACAGAGGCGGGAACATGACGCACCACCAGTTGCGGCCTTTTGCTTCTCCAATGGTCACCCGCAGGGCGTCGTACTCCCCGGCGGGCAGGATGGCGCCGTCGTAGTCCCGGGTATCAAAATACATCCGCACCGTCTGGGCGCACACCGGGTCGTCCCGCCCCGCTTCGGACAGCGTCCGGCGGGCAATCTCCTCCGCCCGGTCCAAATTTTCCGCGGCGATGTACCGGGCCTCGTCCAGGCTTTGGGCCCCGCCCAGCTGGCCGCCCAGTTCCTCCAGCAGGGCGTCCCGCACCCGCAGCTTAATGGCCTGGTCCTCCGCACTGTCGGAGTTGGCGATGATGTGCAGCCGCAGCACCTGGCCGCGGACGCCGGCGCACCTGCCGCCAAAGACGGCCAGGGGAGAAATCACCATGGCGATAAGCAGTCCCGCAATGAGGATGACGTCCCATTTATCCCGTTTGTTCATTTGTCTTCGTCCTTTCCGTGTTGTCCTGTCCACAGTATGGACGGAGAAAAGGAAGAATATACCAGCGAACAAACTTCCTGCAATGAACAATTGACAATGAACCGATAACAATGTTGGAATCGCGCAAGGCGCGATGAAGCCTTCTGATTTGCACAGCTCCACCGTTGTTCCTTGTTCTCTGTTAATTGTTATCTGCCCTCAGCCCCCCGACAAACGCCTCGATGCGGCCCAGGGCCTCGATGAGGTGGTCCACCCCGTAGGAGTAGGAGATGCGGACAAAGCCCTCGCCGCAGTCGCCAAAGGCGTTGCCGGGCACCACCGCCACCTTCTGCTCCTCCAGCAGCCGGGCGCAGAATTTCTCCGAGGTCATGCCCGTGGACCGGACGCTGGGAAAGACATAAAAGGCGCCCAGAGGCTGGAAGCAGGTAAGCCCCATGCGGTTGAGGGAGCTGACCATCAGCCCCCGGCGCATGCCAAACTGCACCGCCATGCGGGTGATCTCGTCGTCGCAGTGGCGCATGGCCTCGATGGCGGCGTACTGGCTGACGGTGGGGGCGCACATGACGGCAAACTGGTGCAGCTTGGTCATCACCGACAGCACCGGGGCCGGGGCCGCGGCGTAGCCCAGCCGCCAGCCCGTCATGGCGTAGGCCTTGGAAAACCCGTTGACCACCACCGTTCGCTCCCGCATCCCGGGCAGGGACGCAATGGACACATGGCGGTCCTCGTAAGTAAGCTCGGCGTAAATTTCATCGGACAGCACCATGACGCCGGTGTCCCGCAGCACCTCCGCAATGCCCTCCAGGTGCTCCCGCTTCATAATAGCGCCGGTGGGGTTGTTGGGGTAGGGGAAGATAAGCAGCTTGGTCTTTGGGGTGATGGCCGCCCGCAGGGCCTGGGGAGTCAGGCGAAAGCCGTCCTCGGCCCTGGTGACAAGGGGCACCGGCACCCCGCCGGCCAGCCGGGTGATGGGGTCGTAGCAGACAAAGCTGGGCTGGGGGATGAGCACCTCCTCGCCGGGGTTGACCAGGGCGCGGACGCACAGGTCGATGGCCTCGCTGCCGCCCACCGTCACCAAAATCTCCCGCTGGCTGTCGTAGTCCAGGCCGAACCGCCGGGCCAGGTACCCCGCAATCTCCTGCCGCAGCGCCGGCAGGCCGGCGTTGGCGGTGTACCAGGTGCGGCCTTTTTCCAGGGATTCGATGCCCGCGCGGCGGATGCTGTACGGCGTCTGAAAGTCCGGCTCCCCCACCCCCAGGGAGATGACCCCCTCCATGGTGGCCGCCAGGTCAAAGAACTTGCGGATACCCGAGGGTTTAATCTCCTGGGCGCAGGCGGACAGAATACCCGTGTAGTCCATCATCCCATCGCCTCCCGCTGGTCCTCCGGCTGGCCGGCGGCCAGGACGCCCTTTTCCTTGTACTTCTTCAGCCCAAAGTGGGTGGCGGTGGATTCCCCCGAACCCAGGGGGGCCAGGCGATGGGCCACAAACAGGGCCACTTCCTTAAAGCTTTTTCCGTTGACGGTCACGGCCAGGTCGTACCCGCCGCTCATGAGGTACACCGACTGCACCTCCTCAAACCGGGCGATGGTCTCGGCAATCTCCTCAAAGCCCATGCCGCTTTTGGGGGTGACCTTAATCTCGATGCGGGCGGTGCAAAGGTCCCGGTCGGTCTTTTCCCAGTCCACAATGGTCTTGTAGCCCAGGATGACCCCCGCCTTGCGAAGGGCCGCAAGCTCCGCCGCCACCGCGTCGGGGGTCATCCCCGTCATGGCCGCCAGTTCGTCATTGGTCAGCCGGGCGTTGTCTTCCAAAAGCCGGAGCAGTGTTTCGTTCATTGCGTTTCCCTCCATGTTTTTATTTTGTCACAGGCTAAATCAGCCTGAGCATCACGGGCCTGCGCTCCTTAAAAAAGGCAAAGTATTCATACCCAAGGGCCGTTAAAAGGTCCATGGCGGTGTCAAATTCATAGGCCAGGCTTTCCGCCCTGTGGGCGTCGCTGCCCAGGGTGACAAGCTCTCCCCCCAGGTCCTTATACCAGCGGAAGACCTCCGGCCCGGGGATGGTCCTGCCAAGGCCCATGCGCAGGCCGCCGGTGTTCAGCTCCAGGGCCTTTCCCTGACGGATGAGCTCCCGCAGGACCTCCTCGATCATCTCCCGGTAGGCGGCAAGGTCCACGGGGATGCGGTACCGGCCCCAGATGATCCGCTGGGGGTAGCCCAAGTGGGCCAGGGAGTCAAACTGCCCCCAGCGGCACATCTCCAGACAGACGCGGAAGTACCCCTCCATCACCCGGGACACCACCACCTGGGGGCTGTCAAAATCAATTTCCTCTATGCGCCGGCCGCTGTCGTCGCAATGGACGGTGCCCAGCACAAAATCAAAGGGGGCGCCGGCCAGCACCTCCCGGCTCTGCCCGGGGTACAGGTGGCCCTGGCCCAGCTCCACCCCCATGGCGATGTATAAGCTGTCGCCAAAGGCAAGGCGGGCCCGCTCCACATCAAAGACCGACTGGCGCAGGCGGACGTCCATGTGGTACCGGTCGGCCACGTCGCAGTTGTAGTGGTCCGTGACGGCAATGCCCATGACGCCGGCGGCCACCGCCCGCTCGCATAGGTAGGCGATGGAATGGACGCCGTCGTAGGAATTGTCGGTGTGGACATGGCTGTCGAAGAGATTGAGCTTCATGGCACCGCCTCTCCCATCCCGGCGGAGGCCGGGCACGCGCATTGTTATTTACAGGCTATTGTAGCATGGGCGCCGGTAAAAGTATACCCCTTATCCGGGAATTGCGGCGGACAAAAAAGCCCCGGGCCCGCGCATAGTTTTGCCCGGGCCGGAAAAAATAGGGGGGAACCAAGCAGAGAAAGAAGGTGTACCCCATGTGGGACAAACTTGCGCTGATCCTGGTCATCATTGGGGCGCTCAACTGGGGCTGTGTCGGCCTTTTTCAGCTGGACCTTATCGCCATGCTGTTCGGCGCCGGCTCGGTTCTTTCCCGGGTCATCTATACCCTGGTGGCCGTGGGGGGCGTCTGGTGCATTTCCCTTCTGTTCCGCGACAGGGGCCGGGACCACACCTGAGGCGGCCGGTCGGCATATAGGATCTTTCTATCCTTTCCTTTCGTCAAAGGAGCAGGCCCTTTCATGGGGGCCTGCTCCTTTTCTTTCTGCTGCTTATAATGCCAGTGATGCGGGGGCATGGGGCAAAGCCGCCCCACACCGCGGGCATCAGCAGCTACGGGTCCAACCCG
>CALGIL010000098.1 GCA_937914895.1 uncultured Angelakisella sp. | reverse complement strand
ATGGCCGCACCCTGGACGAGATGTGCCCCAAGTACCTGGCCAGGGAGGTGGCCGGCCTGCTGGATTACCAGCGCAAAGCCGCCGAATTTTATCAAAAATCCCTGGAGACCGACAAGCGGGCCGAGGCCCTGCGCCGGGAGGTGGACGCCCTGTCCGCCCCGGGCAGCGCCAAAGAGGCCCGGACCGAGGCCGCCCTGGACAAAAAGCTGGGCGCCCTGGAATTTGAGGCCAAGGAGCTGCGCAAAAACGCCTCCCGCCAGCTGCGGGAGGGCTCCCGCATCGTGGGCTCCCTCATCCTGTGCAAAGACCTCCCCGCGGTGCAGGCCCTGTTTGACAAGGCCCAAAAGGAGACGGCCGCAGCGGCGGCCGCCACCCGCCGGTACCGGGAGTACGAGGGGCAGTACGAGCGCAGCTGCCTGGAGGGGAAGAATGACGAGGCCCTTGCCCAAAAGCTGGAAGCCGCCGGGGCCGAGGCCGCCCGCCATGTGGAGGCCGCCCGGGACTACCGCGGCCAAGCGTGGCGCGACTACCATGGCAAGGACATTCTGCCCATTACCGAGCTGACCCGGGACCCGGCCTACCAGGCCAAGCTGGACCGGAATTACGAGACGGGCATCAACCTGGGCAAGCTGACCGGGGAGGAGATGCGGTCGCTGCGCCGGGAGATGCAGATGATCTTTCAGGACCCCGCCGCCAGCCTGGACCCCCGCCAGTCGGTGGGCAAGTCCATCGAAGAGGTCTTTGTCATCAACACCAAGTTTTCCCCCAAGGTGCGCCGGGAAAAAACCCTGGCGCTGCTGGAGGAGGTGGGGCTTAAAAGGGAGCACTACGATTCCTATCCCCACGCCCTTTCCGGCGGGCAGAAGCAGCGGGTGGGCATTGCCCGGGCCATCGCCCTGGACACCAAGCTGGTGGTTTTGGACGAGGCGGTCTCCGCCCTGGATGTGTCGGTCCAGGCCCAGATTTTGCAGCTGCTGGAGGAGCTGAGCCGGGAGAAGGGCCTTACTTACTTTTTTATCACCCACGACCTGGGGGTGGTCAAGCACTTCTGCGACCGCATCCTGGTGATGTACCTGGGCAATGTGTGCGAGCTGTCCGACAGCAAGGCGCTGTTCCACCGGCCCCTGCAC
>CALGIL010000097.1 GCA_937914895.1 uncultured Angelakisella sp. | reverse complement strand
TTGGGGCAACACCCCATAGAGTAAAAAAGATAACTTTGGATAAAATCAGGGCCCCGCCCGCAGGGCATAAAACATCCCAGAAGGGAGCCCCCGGCGGACTGATACACGCGGCGGCAAAATTTTTACGGCCTTTGGATTGTCGCGGTAATCCCTGCTCTGAAAGCGCAGGGAAACCGAAGCCATTATAGCATATCGGCCCCCGAAAAAAAATACCGCCCCGAAGTTTTCTTCGGGGCGGCGGGCGGGCTTTGCCCTACTGCGCCATATTGGTGACGGCGCGGTCGATTTCGTCGTAGCTGCATCCCATGGAAAGGGCCAGCTCCGAAAACAGCTTTTCCTTTCCCTTTTGCAGAATTTGCTGGTCCATGGCGGTAATTTTTCCCACCAGCTTCTGCACAATAAGGCACTTGACCGTCTGGGCGATGCGCTCCAGATCGTCGCTTTTCATAATCTCGTCGTAGCGGGTCTGGCGCTCTTTGCGGTCCTCCACCCAGGACGTGTCCATCTCCCGGATCGAGTACAGAAGCACCCTGGCCTCGGCGGAGGAGATGACGCCCCGGATGCCGATGTCCTTGGCGCTTTTGACCGGGACCATCACGCGCAGATTGTGCTCGTTCATGGGCAGAAGGGTATAAAAATCCCTGGTCTGCCCCCCCAGGCACTTCTTCCCGATCTCCTCCACCACACAGCCGCCATGTCCCGGATGGACGACCTTATCTCCTACCTGATACATTGACACGCTCCTCTTTCCCTTGGTTCTCCACACTCTCTTTACAGAACCATTGTATCAGATTTTTAAATTTTTGTCAACTTGGTTGACATTGGGTGCCTCCCTTTGTATACTATGGAAGAATGAAAGGAGGCCTGCCCATGCCCACGCAGGAATCCCCGGACCTTATGGGGCTGATCAACGAAAAGTATTCCATCCTGCACCGCAGACGGGAGGCCATGTGGGCCACCACGGGGCTGGTCCCCGTCACCGTCACCGAGTGGCATGTCCTCTCCCGGGTGCGGGATGGAAGTTCCTCCATTTCGGAGGTGGCGCGGGCGGTAAACATCAGCCGCCAGGCCACCCATAAATGCATTCGCAGCCTGCAGGATAAGGGCATCCTCACCGTGGACACCCATCCGGACAACCGGCGCAACCGGGTGGTGTCCATGACCGACTTCGGCCACCTCTGCTACGCCCAAAACCTGGCATTCCGCCTGGAGGTGGAGCAGCAGGTGGAGGCGTCCATCGGCGCCGAGCAGCTATGTCTGCTCAAGGATATTCTGGACAAAATACCCCCGGAATAACGGGGGGCCCTGGCCGGGGGTGTTTGTGCCCTGCCGGGCGGGGCTTACGCTGCCGCTGTGTTGGCCTAAGAGGCCAAGTCCCTTTTCGCCTCCGGCGGGGATACCTGCCGGGGGCTTTTTGTGCCCTGCCGGGCGGGGCTCTGCTTTTATCGAAGGTATACTTTTTTACACTACGGGACCGGGTCCCGGGTCCCTTTATCGCCTCCGGCGGGGCCCCCTTTCTGCT
>CALGIL010000096.1 GCA_937914895.1 uncultured Angelakisella sp. | reverse complement strand
CGCGCCGGATGGTCCGCCCGCAGGCAGCAAAAAGGGCGGTATGCCCGTTTTGCGCGCAGAAGGAAGTGTTTGCTTTTTCGGGGGGGCCGTGCTTTGGGGGTCAGGGGGTGTCGCCCTCCTGGAACTGGCTTTGGTACAGCTTGCTGTAAAAGCCCCCCAGGGCCATCAGCTCCCTGTGGCTGCCGGCCTCGATGATGTCGCCGTGGTCCATGACCAGAATTTTGTCGGCGTCCCGGATGGTGGACAGGCGGTGGGCAATAACAAAGCTGGTGCGGTTTTTCATCAGGGTGTGCATGGCCTTTTGAATCAGCACCTCGGTCCGGGTGTCCACGGAGCTGGTGGCCTCGTCCAGAATGAGGATCTCGGGGTCGGACAAAATGGCCCGGGCAATGGTCAGCAGCTGGCGCTGGCCCTGGCTGATGTTGGCGGCGTCCTCGCCCAGGTCGGTGTGATAACCGTCGGGCAGGCTGCGGATGAAGTCGTCCGCCCGGGCCGCCCGGGCCGCGGCGTACACCTCCTCGTCGGCGGCGTCCAGCCGCCCGTACCGGATGTTTTCCAAAATGGTGCCGGAAAACAGCCAGGTGTCCTGCAGCACCATGCCGATGCAGCTGCGCAGGTGGGTCCGGGTCATTTGGGTGATGTCCACCCCGTCAATGAGGACGCGGCCGTGCTGCACCTCGTAAAAACGCAGGATCAGGTTGACCAGGGTGGTCTTGCCCGCCCCGGTGGGGCCGACAATGGCCACCGTCTCTCCGGGGTGGATCTCCAGGTTCAGGTCCTTCATCAGGATCTTGTCGGGGGAGTAGCCGAAGCTGACGTGCTCAAACCGCACCTCGCCCCGGTCCAGGGCGGGGACCAGTGCGTCTTCCACATCGGGGCGTTCCTCCTCCTCATCCAAAAAGGCAAAGACGCGCTCCGCCGCCGCAATGGTGGCTTGGAGCATATTGGTCAGCTGCGCCGCCTGGGTCACCGGCTGGTTAAACTGCCGGATGTACTGGGTGAAGGACTGGATGGAGCCCACCAGCATGGTGCCGTTAAGGCACTGGAAGGCGCCGATGATGGTCACCAGGATGTAGCCCAGGTTGCCGAAGAAGCCGGAGATGGGCATGATGACGCTGGAGATGAAGTTGGCCTTCCAGGAGTAGCCGTACAGTGTTTCGTTGATGTCGTCAAAGGTCTTGTTGGTCTGCTTTTCCCGGGAGAAGGCCTGCACCACCTGGTGGCCGGTGTAGGTTTCCTCCGCATAGCCGTTTAAGTCGCCCAGGGTGTTCATCTGGCCTTTAAATAGGGCCTGGGAGGTCTTTACCACCCCCATGGAGCAGACCAGGGTCAGGGGCAGGGTCAGCAGGGTCACCAGGGTCAGCCAGGGGCTTAGTCGCAGCATCATCACCAGGGTGAAGATCAGGGTAAAGATGGAGGAAAAAACCTGGTTGATGCCCTGCTGAAGAGAGCTTGCCACCGTATCCACATCGTTGGTCACCCGGCTTAGGATGTCGCCGATGGAGTGGCCGTCGTAGTAGGAAAGGGGCAGCTTTTTAATTTTTTCGTCCACGGCCCGCCGCAGGGCGTACATGGTCTTTTGGGATACCCCCGCAATGGTAAAGTGCTGCAGGTATTCAAACAGGGCCGATACCCCGTACAGCACCCCAAGAAGGGTCAGGATGCGGACGATGGCGCCAAAGTCGATGCCGCCGGTGCCCGCCTGCATCCGCTGAAAGCCCCGCTGGATCTCGTTGGTGGCAAGGCCCAGCACGGTGGGCCCGATGCTGGACAAAAGGGTGCTTAGCAGTACAAACAGCACCACCAGCACAAGGCTGACCCGAAAGGGGCTCATAAACTGGAACAGCCGCTTCATGGCGGCGCCCATGTCCCGGGGCTTTTCCATCCCCGGGCGGCGCCCCCCGGGGCCTCTCATGGGTCCGCTCATCCCGCCGCCTCCTCTGTGCTGTGCTGGGAGTAGGCAATCTCCCGATAGACCTCGCAGGTCTTCAGCAGCTCCTCATGGGTGCCAAGGCCCACGCACTCGCCCTTGTCCAGCACTAAAATCTGGTCCGCGCCGATGATGGTGCTGACCTTTTGGGCCACAATGATGACGGTGGCGTCCCCGGTAATCTCCCCCAGGGCTTTGCGAAGGCTCAGGTCGGTTTTGGCGTCCAGGGCCGAAAAGCTGTCGTCAAACAGATAGATCTCCGGCCGGCGCACCACGGCGCGGGCAATGGACAGCCGCTGCTTCTGCCCGCCGGAAAGGTTGGCGCCCAGCTGGGAGACGGGGGCGTCGTACCCCTCCTCCCGGGCGGAGATAAACTCTTCGGCCTGGGCTATCCGGGCCGCGGCGCGGATCTCCTCCTCGCTGGCGTCCTCCTTGCCGTACCGGATGTTGTCGGCAATGGTGCCCTTAAACAGGGTGGCCCGCTGGGGCACATAGCCGATGCGGCCCCGCAGGTCGTCCAGCTCCAGCTCCCGGACGTCCACCCCGTCCACCAGCACCGCCCCCTTGGCGGCGTCGTAAAAGCGGGGCAGCAGGTTTAAAAGGGTGGTCTTGCCGCTGCCGGTGCCGCCGATGATGGCGGTGGTCTGGCCGGGGCGGGCGGTAAAGGAAAGGTTTTGCAGTGCCGGCGTCTGGGCGCCGCCATAGCTGAAGGTGACGTCCCGGAATTCCACCAGGCCCCGGCTTTGGCCGGGATGCCGGGGGGCGTCGGCGGAGCGGACGGAGGACGGGGTGTTCATGACCTCCAGCACCCGGCGGCCCGAGGCGATGGCCCGGGGCAGCATGATAAAGATCATGGCAAACATGGTCAAGCTCATCATAATCTGCATGACATACTGGATGACCGCCATAATATCCCCCACCTGCAGGGTGCCGGCGTCCACCTGGACCGCGCCGCTGTAAGCCAGAAAAATCTGGATGCCGGTCATAAGAAAGGTCATGGCGGAGGGGAGGATGGCCATGGTGCGGTTCATTTTGATGCCGGTCCGGGTCAGGTCCCGGTTGGCGCCGTCAAAGCGCTCCTCCTCGTAAAGCTCGGTGCCAAAGGCCCGCTGGACCCGGATGCCGGTCAGCTTTTCCCGCAGGATGCGGTTGACCCGGTCGATTTTCTGCTGGATGGAGGTGGACAAAGGCAGGGCTATGCTGGCCACCAGCACCACCAGCAAAATCAGCATGGGTACCGAAAAGAAGATGACCCGGAAAAGCTCCGGGCTTTTGGAGTAGGCCATGGTGACACCGCCCACGATCATCAAAGGCGCGCGCACCATAATCCGCAGGCCCATCATCACCACCTGCTGCAGCTGGCTGATGTCATTGATGGTGCGGGTCAGCAGCGAGGCGGGCCCAAACCGGTCATACTCCGTCAGGGAAAAATCCGTGACCTTTTTAAACACCATGGCGCGCAGGTCCCGGCCGTAGGCCATGGATACCCGGGAGTTAAAGAACCCCGCCGCCACGGCGCAGACCACCGCCAGGGCCGCAAAGCCCAGCATTTTAAGGCCCTGGGCCAGAATATAGCCCTTGTCGCCGGTCATAATGCCCACGTTGACAATCCCCGACATAATGTTGGGCAGAAAAAGCTCCGCGTACACGTTGCCCAGGGTCAGCCCCAGAATGAGGAGGATCTGCACCCAGTAGGGCTTCAGCTTTCCCAGAATCTTCAGCATGATGGGCGCACCTCCTTTGCCATGGGCTTTGCCAAATAGGGCCTGGTCACTTTTTTCAGCAGGGACAAAAAGGTTTCCACCTCCTGATGGCTCAGGCCCTGGGCCATTCCCCGGTAAAAGCGCAGCATGCTTTCGTGGGATTTGCGGTAGATGGCCCGTCCCTCCTCGGTGGCCTCCAAATAGGTCTTGCGCCGGTCGGTCCGGCTGGGCACCCGCACCAGCAGGCCCTGGTCCTCCAGCCGTCCCACAATGGGGGATAGGGTGGGGGGGCGCATATGCATCATCCGGCTGGCCTGAGAGGGGGTCACCTGCCCGCCGGGGCTTTCGCAGATGGTGTGCAGCAAGTGCAGCTCGCCGGGAAAGCGCCCGCTGCGGCGCATCTCCTCCCGCACCATGCGGCAGTACAGACCCGACAGGCTGGAAAGTATACAGACAGTTTCGTCGGTGAGTGTCTCCATGAGAATTCCTCCGTTTCCTTGAAATTTGTTCGCGGGGCGAATTATTCGCGGCACGAAATAGTTACAGCTGATTATTATATCGGGATTTTTGCGGGAATGCAAGCCCCCGCGGCAAGTGTTCACAAATTGTTTTGATGTGGCGGCGCGGCGGCGGGGGAAGGGCGGGGGAAGGGTATGGATTGCCGTTGTCACCCGCCGGCGAATGGTGTATAATAGCTGGGTACAGACGCGCTATTTTGGGAGTGGGAGGCAATCCTATGAGCAAAAACGGACTTCAGTTGACCATGATTTCGGTGCTGGTCATTTTGCTGGCAGTGCTGTCGGCGGTGGCCCTGGCCGCCATGACGCCGGGCGCCGCCGCCCCGGCCGGGCCCGCGGGGGCGGACCGGGAGGGGACCGTGGCGGACGGACGGCTGCCCGGGTACGAGGACCAGCCCGGCAACGATAATCCCAGCGCCTTTTACTACACCGTGGGCAGCCGCATCACCTTTAACCGCCCCGCGGCGGCCGGCAAGGTGATGCTGGAAAACATCCCCGGCAACCGGTACGATATGCGGGTGTACTTTGAACTGGCCGAAACCGGCGAGGTGGTTTATACCTCCTTGTCCAGATAATCCTCCTCCCGGTGCTGAAGGCGGGCCAGCATCTGGAGGAGGATTATCTGGACAAGGAGCTGGAAAAGGGGGAGTACGACGCCACGGCCGTCATTGCGGCCCTGGACCCGGACACCGGCGCCGAAATGACCGATTTTACCGAGAACATCACCATTGTGGTCAAAAACAAGCTGTTTTAACCACGTCCCGAAAGGAGAACCACAGATGAGCGAGGGGTCTGCCCAGCGCAACTTCAGCATGCTTGCCGATTTTTACGAATTTACCATGATGGGCGGCTATTTGGAAAGCGGCCACAGGGACACCGTCGCGGTGTTTGACCTGTTTTTCCGCCGCATCCCCGACGGCGGGGGCTTTGCCCTTTTTGCGGGGCTGGAGCAGGTGGTCCAATATTTGGAGAATCTTTCCTTTACCCAGGAGGACCTGGAGTACTTCCGAAGCCGGGGCTTTTCCCAAACGTTTTTGGACTATTTGCGGGACTTTCACTTTTGCTGCGACGTCTGGAGCGTGCCGGAGGGCACCCCCGTCTTTCCCAACGAGCCGGTGATTACCATCCGCGGACCCCTGCTGCAGGCCCAGCTGGTGGAGACTATGACCCTTTTGTCGGTAAACTTTCAGTCCCTGATTGCCACCAAGGCAAACCGCGTCGTCCGGGCCAGCCAGGGCCGCACGGTGGTGGAGTTCGGCTCCCGCCGGGCCCAGGGGGTGGATGCCGCGGTGCTGGGGGCCCGGGCCGCCTACATTGCCGGGTGCGCGGGCACCGCCAACACCATGGCCGACAGCACCCTGGGCATCCCCGCCGCCGGCACCATGGCCCACAGCTGGGTGCAGGTGTTCGACACCGAATACGACGCCTTTCGGGCCTACGCCCAGGCTTACCCCGACCAGTGCACCCTGCTGGTGGATACCTACAACACCCTGCGCTCCGGCATCCCCAACGCCATCCGGGTGTTTAACGAGGTGGTCCTGCCCAGGGGGTACCGCCCGGTGGCGGTGCGCATCGACAGCGGGGACCTGGCCTATCTGTCCAAGCGGGCCCGGGCCATGCTGGACAAGGCGGGCTTCCGGGACGTCAAGATCATGGCCTCCAACTCCCTGGACGAATACATCATCCGGGACCTTTTGGTGCAAAACGCCGCCATCGATATTTTCGGCGTGGGCGAAAACCTCATCACCAGCAAGTCCGAGCCGGTCTTTGGCGGGGTGTACAAGCTGGTGGCCTCGGCGGACAAAAGCGGGGTGCTGCAGCCCCGAATCAAAATCAGCGAGACGGTGGCAAAAATCACCGTGCCGGGCTTTAAGCGGCCCTACCGCCTTTACAGCCGGGAAAACGGCAAGGCCCTGGCCGATTACATCGCCCTGTGGGAGGAACCCCCGGTGGACGATTCCCGGGACATGACCATTTTTGACCCCCACGCCATCTGGAAGCGCAAAACGGTGTACGGCTATGTGGCAAAGGAGCTGCAGGTACAGGTGTTTGACAAGGGGCGCCGGTGCTGCGACCTGCCGTCGGTGGAGGACATCCGCGCAGCCTGTGCCGCCCAGGTGGACACCCTGTGGGAGGAAAGCCTGCGCTTTGAGTACCCCCACCGCTATTATGTGGACCTTTCCCAGACGCTCTGGGATACCCAGCAGCGGCTGCTGCGGGATATGAGCCTGCCCCAGGTGGACGCGGCCGCGGATATATACAAGGAGGAATTCTAATGGAAAAAATGTACCACATCGGATTTGACGGCAGCCACGGCGCCCGGTACGCCATTCTGCCCGGGGATCCCGGCCGGGTGGAATCCATCGCCCAGTTTTTGGATAATCCCCGGTTTCTTGCCCAAAATCGGGAGTACACCACCTGGATCGGCGAGGTGGCCGGCCAAAAGGTGCTGGCCATGTCCACCGGCATGGGGGGACCCTCCACCGCC
>CALGIL010000095.1 GCA_937914895.1 uncultured Angelakisella sp. | reverse complement strand
GGCATAAGCCTTTCACTGAACCACTCGCCTAGCGAGTGGTTTTCTTTATACAAAAAAGCCTGCCGGCGGCAGGCCTTTTTTACAGCTTTGCGCCGCGGCGCGCGTGCTTATCCCGGGATGTCCCCGACGCCGTCCAGAATATACCCCGGGCGGTAGGCAAACTGGTCGATGTCCTCTCGGGCGGTTACGCCGGACAGCACCAGCACCGTTTCCAGACCCGTTTCGATGCCGGCGATGACATCGGTGTCCATCCGGTCGCCAATCATCACCGCCTCGGCGGAGTGCACCCCCAGCATCTTCAGGCCCGTGCGCATCATCAGGGGGTTGGGCTTGCCCACAAAGTAGGCCTGCTTGCCGGTGGCCAGCTCGATGGGTGCCACCAGGGCGCGGCAGGCGGGCACAATGCCCCCCTCCACCGGGCCGGTGATGTCCGAGTTGGTGGCCACCAGCCTGGCCCCTTGGCGCACCAGCTTTACCGCGTGGACAATATTTTCGTACCGGTAGTTGTTGGTCTCGCCCACAATGACATAGTCGGGGTCCACGTCGTCGATGGTAATGCCCGCCTCGTACAGCGCGCCCACCAGGCCCGCCGCCCCAATGACATAGGCGGAACAGCCGGGGGACTGGCTGTGGATAAACCGGGCGGTGGCCAGGGCGCTGGTGTAAAAGTGGTCCTCATCCACCTCCAGGCCCATGCGGGCCAGCTTCTGCCGCAGCTCCTTGGGGGAGCGTTCGCTGGAGTTGGTCAGAAAGAGGAACTCCTTGTCCTCCCGGTGGAGCCAATCCACAAATTCCTTAACCCCCGGCAGCAGCTGGTTGCCGTGGTAGATAACCCCGTCCATATCGCAGATAAATCCTTTTTTCGCACGGAGATGCTCCATTGCGTCCTCCCTTACTCTGCCCGCCCCTTACAGGGACAGGACGATTTCCTTGTGACCGGGGGCGTAGGGGCGTAAGTCCACTCCAGCCATCTCAAACATCCGCTTGGAGGCCACCACCGCCGGGGTGTCCGCGTACTTGTCCGACAGATACACCACCTCTTTGATGCCCGCCTGGATGATGGCCTTGGCGCACTCGTTGCAGGGGAACAGCGTGGCGTACAGCCGCGTGTTTTTTAAGGAGCCCCCATCATTGTTGAGGATGGCGTTAAGCTCGGCGTGGCAGACGTAAAAGTACTTGGTGTCCAGGGGGGACTGCCCCTCCCGCTCCCAGGGCATCTCGTCGTCGCTGCACCCGGTGGGCATGCCGTTATAACCCACCGATAAAATCTTGTTGTCCCGGTTGACGATGCAGGCCCCCACCTGGGTCCCCCCGTCCTTGCTCCGCTGGGCGGACAGCAGGGCCACCCCCATAAAGTATTCGTCCCAGGTGATGTAGTCGGTCCGTTTCATAGGATTTCTCCTTTAACTGTTTTTATGAGGTGCTGTCCGGGACAGCCGGTCCCACGGCGCCCATGGCCGGCCGGCGCGGGCCGGTCCCCTTCAGCCGCGGTCCTTTTTGGGGCGGTCCCGCCACTTGGCCACCGTCTGCAAAATGCCCACCTGGGTCTTGGCGTCGGTGATCTCCCCGGACAGTACCATATTCACCGCCCGCTCAAAGGGCAGCCACACCACCGACAGATGCTCATCCTCGTCCAGGTGCTGCCGGGTCTGCCGCAGCCCCTCGGCCCGGAAGATGTGGATGGCCTCGGTGCTGTACGCCGGGGTGGGCAGCAGGGTGGCCAGGGGAAGCAGCCGGTCGGCTTTATATCCCGTCTCCTCCTCCAGCTCCCGGGCCGCGGCGGTCATGGGGTCCTCCCCCGCCTCCAGCTTGCCGGCGGGCAGCTCCCAAATCACCTGCCCCACGGGGAAGCGGAACTGCCGTTCCAGCAGCAAATCCCCCTCTTCATTGATGGCCACCACACAGGCGCCGCCGTGGTGGACCACCACATCCCGTTGGGCCTTGTGTCCGTTTTCCAGCTCCACACTGTAATGCTCTATGTCAAATATACGCCCTGTATACAATTTTTGCTGTGCCAGAGGTCTTTCAAACTGTTCCATCAGGGTCCCTCCTTGGGGGCTCCGGCGGGACCTCACCGGGGTGGTTGCGCCGCCAGGCCATGTAGCTGTCCAGAATGATGGTGGCGGCCACGGTGTCCACCACCTCCTTGCGCTTTTTGCCCCGGGTGTTGGTGGCGTTCAGGTACCCGATGGCCGAGACGGTGGTGCCCCGCTCGTCCCACAGCCGCACCGGCTTGCCGCTCAGCTCCCCCACCCGCTGTGCAAAGGCCCGGCACAGCTCCGCCCGGGGGCCCAGGGTGCCGTTCATGTTGATGGGATGCCCCACCACAATCTCCTCGGCCTCCATCTTTCGGGCGGCGTCGGCCACCTTTTTGGCCGCCTGCCCGGCATCCTTTTCCTGGATGACCCCGGCCGGGGAAGCCATCATTTCCAAGGGATCACAGACTGCAAGCCCGGTGCGGGCGTCACCGTAATCCACCGCCAAAATCCGCATACTGTTCTTCCTTTCCCAGGCGGCCCTATGCCGTCCATGTCATTGTACAGTATATCGTGTTCCCGCCCCGTTTGCAATGATGCGCCTTGCTTTTGCCCCCGGGGGCAGGTATAATGGCTCATGCCGGTGCTTTCCCTGATGCCGCTCCCTGGCGGGGGCTTTTGGACCTATCAAAGGTATGCTTCTTTAATCTATGGGATATGGTCCCAAGCCCTTTTTGTCCTGCCGGGGGCTTTTACGTCCTGTGGGCGGGGTCCTGATTTTAGCCAAAGTTATTTTTTACTCTATGGGACGAGGTCCCAAACCTTCTTTGCCCTCCGGGTGGGCCCCATGGACATAGTTTTTCTGTTGTCCGCCCCGGTTGTGGCGTGGGCCGGTTTTTGCTTGTTACTTTCCAGCAATGGAAAGTAACCAAAGATTGCCGGGGTTCCCCCGGACCCCAAGGGCAAGGGTGGGGCTATAAGGTGCGAGCCACTTCTGCGGAAGTGGCGGTCGCTGCGCGAC
>CALGIL010000094.1 GCA_937914895.1 uncultured Angelakisella sp. | reverse complement strand
AGTTCCAGGGCCGCGCCCCGGCGCACCGCCATGCGGGGGGGCAGACGATCGGTCACCGTCCCCTCGGTGGCCCGCACCGCCGTCCGGTCCTGGGGGCGGTAGCTGTACCGCTCCAGATCCAAAGCCCCCACCAGCCCATGGCGCACCTGCCCGGTGGACAGGGTGCGCTGGCAGTAAAGGTACCCCTCCGGCAGCTCCCCCAGGGTGCCGTCGGCCAGGGCGCGGTCCATAGCCCCGTGGATGCCCGCAATATACGCCGCCGCATCGGCGGATTCCAGCCAGCATTCGGGGAACACCAGATGAAAGGCGGAGGGCCGCCCCTTTACCCGCGCCCGGACCTCCTCCCAATAGGCGGGCTGGGAGGAAAACTGGTCGCAGGCCACCACCGCCCACTGGTCCAGGGGGATGTTTTGGGGCAGCAGGATGCGGGCGGGCCGAAAAATGGTCTCGGGCATGGGGGTCCCCTCTCTCTTCCGTAATGGACCCATCTTAGCACGTTTCCCCGGCAAATCGCAATAGGCCGCTCATACCCCGGCGCCCCTCTCCATACAATAAACAGAGAACGCTGGGGGGGAATCGACTTGAAGCGACGGTTTTTAATCTGGATTGCGGCGGCCCTTGCCGCCCTGAGCGCCGTGCCGGCCCAGGCGGCCTGTCTGGTCACCGGGGAGGACCTGGAGGTGGACGCCAAAGCCGCGGTGATCATGGAGGCGTCCACCGGCCTTGTGCTGTTTGCCCAGGACGCCCAAAAGCGGCTGCCCATGGCCAGCACCACCAAAATTATGACCGCGCTTTTGACCCTGGAGCAGGAGGACCTGGACGCCCCCTTTGTGGTGGACCCCCAGGCCATCCGGGTGGAGGGGAGCTCCATGGGCCTTGCCGAAGGGGATACCGTCACCCTGCGGGCCCTGGCGGGGGGGATGCTGATGTCCTCGGGCAACGACGGCGCCCAAGCCGCCGCGGTGCGCGTTGCGGGCAGCGTCCAGGACTTTGCCCGGATGATGAACCGGCGCGCCGCCCAAATCGGCATGACCAACACCCATTTTGTCACCCCCTCGGGCCTGGATGACGAGGAACACTACTCCTCCGCCTACGACATGGCCCTGCTGGGGCGCGAAGCCCTGAAAAACCCCGATTTTGCCCAGATGTGCGCCTCCACGCGGCTGTCCCTTTCCTACGGCAATCCCCCTTACAGCCGCAGCCTTTTAAACCACAACCGCCTGGTGCGGGAGTACGAGGGGGCCATCGGCATCAAGACCGGCTTTACCAAAAAGTCCGGGCGCTGCCTGGTGTCGGCGGTCTGCCGGAACGGCGTGACCCTCCTTTGCGTCACCTTGGGCTGCGGCGACGACTGGAACACCCACAAGCGGCTGTATGAGCGGTATTTTGAAAAGATCACCATGGCGCCGCCCCCGGCCGACGCCCCGGTCCTCATCCCCGTCACCGGGGGCACCGTCAGCTCGGTGGCCCTGGTGCCCACCCGGGAGGTGCTCCTCCCCCAAATCGAGGGCTGGACCGGCCGCATTACCACCAAGGTATACGCCCCGCAATTTCTGTATGCGCCGCAATTAAGTGGTGACATTGTGGGAAAGATGGTTTATTATATAGAGGACCAGCCGGTGGCCGAAACCGCCCTGACGGTATCCCAGGACGTTCCCTGCTGGGCCCAGTACCCGGCCCCCTGGTGGTCCAGGATGTTCGGCTGAACCCCGCGGACGGCCCGCGGGGCGGACGGGATAAAACAAAAGGAGACGTCATGGCAAAAACGGTACGGATTCAAAAGGCGCTGGGCGACGCGGGCATTCTGTCCCGCCGCAAGGCGGAGGAATACATCAAGGCGGGGCGCATCACGGTCAACGGGCACAGGGCCCAGCCCGGCAACCCCATCGACACCCGGAAGGACCAGGTGGCCATCGACGGCCGGCCGGTGGTTTTTCCGCGGCACAAGGAAAACCTATATCTCATGCTTAACAAGCCCCGGGGCTATGTCACCACCAACAGCGACGACCTGGGCCGCAAATGCGTGGCGGAGCTGGTGGAGGACGCCGGCGCCCGGGTGTACCCCATCGGCCGGCTGGACCGGGACAGCGAGGGTCTTCTGCTGCTGACCAACGACGGCCAGTTTGCCAACCTCATCATGCACCCCAGCCACCGGGTGGGCAAGACCTACCGGGTGACGGTGGGGCCGGATATTTCGGACGAGCAGGCCGCCCACCTGGCCGCGGGCGTGGACCTGGGAGAAGGGGAGCGCAGCGGCCCCGCCACGGTGCTGGTGCTGGAAAAGGAGCCGGGCCGGGTGGTGCTGCAGCTGACCATTGCCGAGGGCAAAAACCGGGAGATCCGCCGGATGTGCCAGGGGGTGGGCCTGACGGTCATGCGCCTGAAGCGGGTGGCCGTGGGGCCGGTCAAGCTGGGCATGCTCCAGCCCGGCAAGTGGCGGGAGCTGAAGCCCAGCGAGGTGATTGCCCTGCGCAACGCCGCCCGCCCCGCCAGCCAGCAGGAGCCCATCCCTCAGGACGAGGAGGGCGGCCCCAAGCTGGGCAGCTTTGGCAAGCCCGACGCCCCCAAACACGGCGGCCAGACAGGCCGCGGGGGTTCTCCCCGGGGCGGCCAAAAGGGGGACTATACCCCCAGGCAGGGCGGCAAGCCCAAAGAGTACGGCGGCAAATCCAAAAGCTACAACCCCAGCTACG
>CALGIL010000093.1 GCA_937914895.1 uncultured Angelakisella sp. | reverse complement strand
ACGGTCATCGCCACCGATTTTGACCACGAGTCGGGGTACAGCATCCCCACCGTCCCCCCCAAGGCAGCCGGCACTCCGGCTGCCGGCACCGCCCCCGCCGCCGAAGCAAAGGCTGGTGCGCAGCCCGCGGCCCCCGCCGCCTCCGCCGCGCCGGTAAGGGAGGAGGGATCCGGCAATCCGCTGCTGGACCACCTTGGCTCCGATTCTGACGACGGCGACGAACTGGACCTGTCCGACATCATCCGCATCCTCAACAACCGCTGAGTTTACCGTGCCGCAAGCTCCGGAATATAACCGGAATATAAAAGGTGCCCCCGTCCTTGGACGGGGGCACCTTTAGGTTAACTGAAAAAGCGATTGCGTGAGAGAAAGCACCGGGGGAATGGGGTGAAAGGGGGGCGGTTTTATGTGGTGCTTTTGATAAAGGGGGAAAAAACAAATCAAATCAAAGAGGACAGCACGCTTGCCTTGGTCACAATCCCCAGCAGCCGCCCCTCGTCGTCCACCACCGCCAGGGGATAGGGCGCTTCGGCCGACAGCGGCATGATGTCCTCCACCAGAACGTCGGTGGAGGTGGTGGTGACCTCCCGGATCATCACATCGGAGAGATTAAGCCCCTCCCTTTTTGCGCGCATGGCGTCGTTCAGGGTCAAAATGCCGCCCAGCTTCATCCTGCCATCCACCACATAAACCGAGGACAGCGCGTTTTTGCGCATCTCCCGCAGGGCGTGGTCGATGCCGTCGCTCTGCTTGATCAGGCTGGCGGGGGTAATCATAATATTGCGCACCGACAAAACCTTGGATTTATCCGAGGAATCGATGAAGCGCCGCACATAGTCGTCCGCCGGGTTTGCGCTCATGCGCTCGGGGGTGTCTACCTGGATCAGGCGCCCGTCCCGCATAATGGCCACGGTGTCCCCCAGCTTAAAGGCCTCGTCGATGTCGTGGGTGATAAAAATGACGGTTTTGCCCAGCTTGCGCTGGATGGACAGCAGTTCAAACTGCATATCCTTGCGCACCAGGGGGTCCAGGGCGGAAAAGGGCTCATCCATCAGCAGAATCTCGGGGTCGTTGGCAAGGGCCCGGGCAAGGCCCACGCGCTGGCGCATGCCGCCGGACAGGTTGTCGATTCTGTTTTCCTCCCAGCCCTCCAGGCCCACCATGGCAATGGTCTCGGCGGCGCGCTTTTCGCGCTCCTCCCGGGGGACGCCGCGCACCTCCAGCCCATAGGCCACGTTGCCCAGGACGCTGCGGTGGCTCATCAGCCCAAAGGACTGAAACACCATGGCGGCCTTATACCGCCGGAATTCGCGCAGCTCCTCCCCGGACATCCTGGTCAGATCGCTGCCGTTGAAGAGGATGGAGCCGGCCGTGGGCCGGTGCAGCCGGTTGAAGCAGCGCACCATGGTGGATTTGCCGGACCCCGACAGGCCGATGATGACGAAGATCTGGCCCCGGGGAATTTGCAGGCTTACGTCGTACAGCGCGGTGGTCACGCCGGTTTTTTCCAGCACCTCCGCTTTGCCGGCGCCTTTTTCCAGCAGCTCCATGGCCTCGTCCCGGCGTATGCCGTACAGCTTGGTTACGTTTTTGGCTTCGATGATGATGTCGCTCATGATTCCTCACCGCCTGTCTCTTGCTTTTTGGAAAACCACCCCTGGGTCAGGCGGTCCAGGATGATGGCGAGGATGACCACCGAACCGCCCGCCACAAAGCCCCGGGAAATCTCGGTGCGGTTGACCGCGATGAGCACCTCGTTGCCCAGGCCCCGGGCGCCGATCATGGAGCAGGTGACCACCATGGACATGGCCATCATCAACGTCTGGTTGATGCCCGTCATAATGGTGGGCAGCGCCTGGGGCACCTGGACCTTAAACAGCATCTGCGCCCGCGTGGAGCCAAAGGAGCGGGCGGCCTCCACCACCTCGGTGTTGACCTGGCGGATGCCCAGGCTGGTCAGACGGATGACCGGCACCATGGAGTAAATGACAGTGGCAATGACGGCGGAGGCATACCCCATGCCGAAGAAGATGACCGCGGGGATGAGGTATACAAACACCGGCATGGTCTGCATCATGTCCAGAATGGGCCGGGCAATGCGGTTGGCGTGTTCCGAGCCGGAGATCAGCACGCCGATGGGCAGGCCGATGAGCAGCGCGATGATGACGCCCGCCAAAACGATGGAGAGGGTCAGGTTCATCAGGCTCCACAGCCCGAATATGCCGATGACGCACAGCAGCAGGCCGTAAAAAACGCCGGAGCGAATCCGCCCATGGGCTTTCCAGCCAATGAAAAACACCAGGGCCACCAGGACAAACCAGGGGGTGTGGCTGAACACCCAGTTGATGGCGCCCACAAAATTTGTGAGCGCCCCCTTGATGCCGTTAAAAAACGCTTCGTGCGCGGCCGCAAAGCCGCGGACCGCCTCATCGATGGCGCGGGGGTTCAGGTTAATGGTAAAAGGGAATTCAAAGATCCAATCCATGCCGCCCTCCTTATCCGATGGCCGCGTACAGCGTTTCGGCCTGCTGGGCGGTCAGCCAGCCTTCCACCATTTCGCGGTGCTCCTTAAGGAACCACACGGCCGCCTCCTTGTAATCGGCGCCGGTTTCCTCGATGTAGGCAAGGGCCTCGCTGGTCAGGGCCGAAGAGGTGTGGTAGTGGGACAAAAATTCGCAGAATTCCGGGTCGCTTTCATAAAAGGCGTTGCTGACGCACACCGTCACCCGCACCGGGGGGCATTGGGTCTTGCCCTCCAAAAACAGCGCCTGGTCATAGGGCTCATCCTCCAGGAGGACAAAGTCATACTTACCCAGCAGCCAGGTGGGCTCCCAGTAATAGGCCACCACCGGTTCGCCCCTGTCATAGGAGGAGACCAGCACGGCGCTGGTGGCGGCGTCGGTTCCCGGTTCCAGATAGTTATACGTTTCGTCCAGTCCGTAATAGAGATATTTTTTGTGCATGATGTCGGTGATCTCCCACCCCGCGATGCCGCCGTAGATGATGCCCTTGGAGGGGTCCTCGGGGTCCTTAAACAGGTCTGCGTAGTTTTTCAGGTCCGCCACGGTCCTAAGGTCCGGCGCCACGGGCTGGATGCCCCGGGCGGGGTCGCCTTCGATGACGTAGCGCGGCACATAAAACCCCTGGGCGTTGTCGTCAAAGTTGACGCCCAGCTCGGTAAGCGCGCCCGCCGCAAGGTCGCTTGCGTAGTCGGGCAGGTTGTCGGTCCACACCTCCATGTGGACGTCGATCTCCCCCTTCTTTACCGCCTCGTGGGTAATGGGGGTGCTGCCGGATACCTCGGTCCAGGTGTAGCCGAACACGTTTTCCGCCACCGTGCCGGCCACCGCGTTATGGAAGAGGATGGAGTCCCAGCCCACATCCGCAAAGGCGATGGTTTTGGCCTGCTCCTTGGGGGCGCATCCCGCAAGACCGCCGGCCAATACGATAAGCGCAAAAAGCGCTGCAACAATTTTTCGTGTGTTCTTCATAAATTCCTCCTGTTCTCTGTTTCTGCCAAACGTTCCGTCATGACTGACAACTTATATTATAACAGTGGAGTTGTCACTTTGTCAAATCAGCCGGGTGCCGCACACCGATTCCCCGACGTAAAAACCACCCCCCAAGAGTCCGGCGATGTCTTGGGA
>CALGIL010000092.1 GCA_937914895.1 uncultured Angelakisella sp. | reverse complement strand
GGAAATCATATCCACGGGGCCCCGCCGGAGGCATAGAAGGATTCGGGACCACGCCCCGTAATGTAAAGAAAGGATAGTATGGCAAAAGCAGGTGCCGCCTGCAGGGCGCAAAAAGGCCCCCGACAGGAATCCCCGCCGGAGGCGTAGAAGGGCATGGGACTATGTCCCATCGTGCAGAGGAAGCAGGACTTTTAATAAAGGCAAAAACACCCCGCAGGGCAGGGGGAGCACCTGGAGGCCCGGCCCGGCAAGGCAAAAACACACGGCTCACCGTTACCCCCGGCAGGCGTCCCAGGCGGCCTTGGCAATGCGCCCCACCAGACGCTTGTCGCCCCCGGCGTCGGGGGTATCCCAAAGGAACACCCCCAGGTAATAGGCGCCCCGGGGCAGCCAAAACAAACCGCAGTCGTGGCTGAGATGACTTAGGGTCCCGGTTTTGTGGGCCGGGCGGAGGTCGTCGGGGATGTACCGCAAAAACTGGTCGCTCCACCGCTGACGCCGCAGGATGTCCAGGGCCCAGCCGCACAGCGCCGGGGTCAGGATGTCCTGGCGGTACAGGTGCACAAAGACGGACTCCATGTCCCGGGCACTGGTGTAGTTGTCCCGCCCCGTCTTTGCCGCATCAAAGTCCAGCATCCTCCGCCCCAGGGTCGTATTCCGACAGCCCAGGACCCCCTGGCAGTAAGTGTTTACCGCATCCATCCCCGCCAGGGGGATGAGGAGGTTGGTGGCGGTGTTGTCGCTTTCGGTGATCATCCAGTAGATCAGCTCCCCCAGGGGGTAGGCGTCCCGGCCCAGCTCAAATACCCGGGTGTCCGCCAAAACCGCCTCCCGGGGCACCGGCACCGCCTGGTCCAGGGCCAGGGCCCCGGTGCGCACCCCCTCCAGCAGGGTCAGCATCAGGGGGGTCTTGATGGTGCTGGCGCTGGCTACCCGGACCTCCGGGTCGTGGGCGTACAAAACCTTTCCGGTGTCGGCGTCGGACCAGAGCACCGCGGCCCGGGCGGGACTGGCCGCCAGCTGGGCGTCCATGTACTCCACGGCTTCTTCCAGTCGATGTGCATCCATCAGCGGGTCCCTCCTTTGTGGACGGTAATGGTCTGCCCGTCGGCGTCCAGGGTGACGGCGGCGCCCAGGGGCAGGGACAGGGTGGGCATACAGTGGCCGCAGCAGAGACCTGCCAGCACCGGAATGCCCAAATCCCCCAGCAGGTCCGCAAACACCTGCGCCAGGGTCAGGCCGGCCCCCGGGGGCTGCGCCGGATCGGGGCCGCAGTCGGTCCAGGCGCCCAGCACAATGCCGGCGCACCGGGACAGCACCCCCGCGCCCCGCAGCTGGGTCAGCATGCGGTCCACCCGGTAGGGCTCCTCGCCGATGTCCTCCAAAAAGAGGATGCGGCCGTCGGGGATAAGGGCGTAGGGGGTGCCCACCCCGGCGGCTGCCAGGGAGAGGTTGCCCCCCGCCAGAATGCCCTGGGCGCGGCCCCCCGCCAGGGTGGTCAGGGGCTGGCCGGGGGGATTTTGCAGCGGGCCCGCAAAATCCCCAAACAGGGCCTTTTTCAGCCAGCCTTCGGTGTAGGCGTCCAGCCCCCGGCGGGACCACTGGGCGGGCATGGGGGTGTGAAAGGTGCCAAAGCCGCACCGCTGGTTGAAGACGATGTGGAGGGCGGTGATGTCGCTGTACCCGCAAAAGACCTTGGGGGTTTTGGCAATGGCCCCAAGGTCCAGCAGGGGGAGCATCCGGTGGGCGCCGTAGCCCCCCCGGACGCACAGGATGCCCCGGATGGAATCGTCGGCAAAAGCCGCCTGGAGGTCGGCGGCGCGGCGGGCGTCGCTGCCCGCCAGATAGCCGTACTGCTCCCGGCAGGAGGGGTACACCACCGGCCGCAGGCCCAGGGCCTCCACCGCGGCCGCGGCGGGGGCCAGGTCCCCGGGGCACACCGGCCCGCTGGGGGCCACCAGGGCCACCCGGTCGCCGGGGCAAAGGGGGGCGGGGGCCCCCGGCTGCCTCAGGTCCACCGGGCCACGGGCACCGACGTAATGCCGATGCCGGGGCGGTCGGTCATGGAGATGATATTTTCGTTGTACGCCGGCCCGCCCTCGAAGGGGTCGGCGGCGCACAGGGAGGGTCCGTCCAGGTCGGCCAGGGCGATGATCCCCTTGGCACAGGCCAGGTGTGCCCCCGCCGAGACGCTGAGCTTGCTTTCCAGCATACAGCCGATCATGCACCGCACCTCATGGATTTCGGCCACGGCACAGATCTTTAAGGCATTGTAGATGCCCCCGGTCTTCATCAGTTTGATGTTGATGAGGTCCGCCGCGCCGGTCTGGATGATGTTTAGGGCGTCGGCGGCGGAAAACACCGACTCGTCCGCCAAAATGGGGGTGTCCACCGCCCGGGTGACCCGGCGCATGCCCTCCAGGTCATGGGCGGGCACGGGCTGCTCCACCAGCTGGATGTCCAGGCCCTGGTCCTCCATGGCCGTAATGATGCGCACCGCGTCCCCGGCGGTCCAGCCCTGGTTGGCGTCCACCCGGATTTGAATGTCCGGACCCACGGCCCTGCGGATGGCGGCAATGCGGGGGACGTCGGCAAGGCCCTCCTTGCCCACCTTTACCTTCAGGATGTGGTAGCCCCTGCCCACCGCCTCCAGGCTGTCTGCCACCATGGTGTCCACGTCGTTGACGCTGATGGTGACGTCGGTTTCCAGGGACGCCCGGGCGCCGCCCAGCAGCCGGTACAGGGGCGCGCCGTACAGCTGGCCGAAGAGGTCGTACACGGCCATGTCCACCGCCGCCTTGGCCGAGGTGTTTTTGACCATGCAGCTCTGGATTTTTTGCAGGACCTCCTCCAGACAGTCCACCTCCATGCCCACGACAGCGGGGCCGATGTGCTCCCGGATGGCGGCAAGGATGGAGCCCTTGGTCTCCCCGGTGATGACCGCCGTGGGGGGCGCCTCGCCATAGCCGCAGCGGCCGTCGTCCACGGTGACGCGCACCGCGATGTCCTCCACACCCGAAACGGTGCGCAGGGCGGTTTTAAAGGGTCGGATAAGGGGGATGAACAGTTCGCCGGTTTCGATTTTAACAATTTTCATAGCAGTGCCTCCAATACGCAGTGTATGCGCGGATTTAACGCGGAATCCGCCGGATGCCGCCGGGCGGGGGAGAGGGGCTGCGGCCCCTCAGGTTCCCCCCAGGGCCCGGCACCGCCGGATGAGCTTTTGGTATACCGGCAGCATCTCCGGCTCGGAGCAGTACTCCGCCAGGCGGTCCGCGGGCAGCCAGGCCACCGCCTTGTTTTCATCGGGCCTGTGGCGCAGGGGCTGATCCTCGTCGGCGGTCAGCAGATAGGTGACGTTGAGGTGGATGTGGGCGCAGACCCAGACGCCCCGGCGCAGGTGGCCGGACACGGTCAGGGCGTCCACCGAGGCGGCGGCGGGGGACAGGGGGTCCACCCGGACAATGCCCGTCTCCTCCCGGGCCTCCCGAAGGGCCACCCCCAGCAGGTCGCCGTCCCCGTCGGCGTGGCCGCCGGTCCAGGCCCAGGACTGGTAGATGTTGTGGAAGGCCATCAGGACCTTGTCCATGGCGGGATTCATCACAAAGCCGGAGCTGGTGATGTGGGCCAGCACGCTGTCCCGGGTGAGGATGCCCAGGGGGTCCGCCCGCCCCAGGCGCAGAAACAGGGCGCGGTCCGCCTCCTCCTGAAGGCCCTGGGGGACGTAGGCTTCCACGGCGTCCATCCATGACGGCATGTTGCAGACCTCCTTTTGGGTGTTGGAAGTTATTAATCCATAGAAGCGAAGCGGAGATAGGTTAATTGGCCATGGCCGTAGGCCGGCCACTAAAATCACCGTATAATAGCCGCTTGCGGCTA
>CALGIL010000091.1 GCA_937914895.1 uncultured Angelakisella sp. | reverse complement strand
GCGCGACTAGCCCCATCCTTGTTCGTCTCAAGGGGGGTCCGGGGGTTTCCCCCGGTGGGTTTTGCCACTTTTGCCCGGACAAAAGTGGAGAAAGGTTGGCTAGGTTACAAAGCATAGCAATAAAAAGAAGCACCCCGTGGGACCTCTCCGGCAATCTTTGATTACTTTCCATTGCTGGAAAGTAACAAGCAAAAACTGGCCCCTAGTACTGCCAGGATGGACAGGTATTATGATAAAAAACAGCAGCATGCAAAGACGGCCGGCAGTCTAGGACTGCCGGCCGGTTGAGTGTGTGCTGTTATGCAAAGCGCTTTACCCAGGCGGCAAAGCTGTCGGTGACGTTCTGCAAAAACTTTTTGGTGCCCTCGTCGTTGATGGCACCATCCTTGTCCAGCAGGGCCGCCGCATTGCCCAGGTACGCCTCGGGCTGCTGCATGACATAAAGATTGACAAAGGTCATCACCTGGCGCAGGTGATGGTTGGCCCCAAAACCCCCAAGGGCCCCGGGAGAAACGCTGACCACCGCGGCGGGCTTTGCGCTCCAAAGGTTATGCCCGTAGGGCCGGGACCCAATGTCCAGCGCGTTTTTCAGCACCGCGGGAAAGGACCGGTTATATTCCGGCGTCACAAACAAAAACCCGTCGCACCCCTTGATGGCGGCGCGGAAGGCCTCCCACTGGGGCGGGGTGGCGCCGTCCTCCTCAAAATCCTGATTATAGATGGCCAGGTCCCCGATGTCGATGACCTTGGCCTCCAGCCCCTGGGGCAGCATATCCATCAGGTTGTGGGCGACTTTTTTGCAAAAGGACTCCCTGCGCAGACTGCCGATAATAACACCGATGGTTGTTTTTTCCATGATTTGTCGCTCCTTTCGTCGTCTAAGCTTATCCTGTCTCTTATTACTCTACCTTTTTAGTATAGCATATCCGTTGCCGCCGTGCAATCCCAATTTTCCATGTTCTGGAGCGGATAGCGGTTTTGTCATTCCTCCCGTCCGTCCAGGACTTCGTCCAGCTTTTCGTCCAGCCGGTCCAAAAGGCCGTTTGCCTTTTGGGCGGCCTTGCGCCGGATGTCCCGGCCCGCCTGGGCCCCCGCCAGCTTTCCGGCCATCCGCTGTGCCTTGCCCTCCAGCTCCAGCTCCTGGGAGCCCACAACCTGCCCCGCCGTCTCCTTCATCCTGCCCTTTGCCTGGTCCAGCTTGTTTTCCAGGGCATCCAATGCCTTTTCCGCGCCGTCTTTCATCCCAAAGCCCTCCTTTTTACCGGTGCAAACCCGTTTCGGCCGGTCTTTACCGGCCTCTGTTTCCTTGTTGTTCCCCGTGGCCGTGCAGACATACCGCCGGAATGGCGGCAGCCTTTTTTGTCCGCGCGGCGACGGTAAGCATCAAACGGAACCGCAGGGGTGTTTGCCTGTCGGAAGAAATATGGCGATACCGCGCCATTCTACTGTCGCCGGCAGGCGGCAGGCCGGTGCCGCCCGGGAGCGCCCAAACAAGCTCGGGGGTGTGCTTATGGGTCGTAACGGCGGCTGCTGACATACCGAAAACCGCCATCCTGCTCCAGGCGGATGGTAAGCGCGGCGGCCTCGTCTCTGTTTTCCTCAAACCCGCCGTCTATATATAAAATCAGTTCCTTTTTTGCCTCGTCATACTCCGCGCGCTTTACCTGCGGGTCATAGGCAAAGCCCACGCCGCTCATATTAAACCGGTAGGTCTGCTTTTGGGGGTCATATTTTTTTGAGGAACGCAGGTGGTCCGTTGAGACGTCAAAATAGCTTTGGACATACTGCTCCAGGGTGATCCCATCGGCGTCGTAATACGGAACTTCGCCTTCAAAAATCAGTTCACGTTCGGGTATGTCGGCATTCCATACTTGGGCATACCCATACATCGTAACAAAGCCTTCCGCATCCAGGGCGTTGGCGTCTGTCCAGGACTTTGCGGTCCCCTGGGAAAACAGGATGGGGGTAAGGTACCTCTCTCCAAGGGTTTTCAGGTCGCTGACGTCACAGACCAGCGCGGGAGGCACGGCCTCCTGGGAGGGACCCGACGGTTCGCTCCCGGACCCGGACTGTTCCTCCCATGACTGCCCTTGGGGAAGGGCATCCGCGCCGTCCCCGCCAGAACACCCGGCGGCGCCCACCAGCAGACACAGGGCCAGTACAAATGCGGTGATTCTGCCGGACATAACGGATTCCTCCTGTCTCTTTCTCTTTCTTTCGCCGGGTTCATGCAAAGAATTTTGTCCGGGCTTCTTCCAGCCCCATACCGGCCTGAACCATGGATTATGGAGCATCCCTACACAAACGGCCGCAGTTTACAGCAGCTTTTCGTACAGCCTGAACCAGTTGAGGCCGCGGTCCTCCAACCCCAGGCTGACGGTATCGATATACCGGTAGCCGCACCTTTCGTATAGGCGGATGGCGGGAGAATTCTGCTCATACACATCCAGGCGCAGGGCCTTTACCCCGGTGTCCTTTCCATACTGCGCGGCAAAGGCAAGCATTTTTCCGCCGATGCCATGACGGAGCTTTTGGGGGTGCACCACAAAGGTGTGGAGAACCAGTACCTCCTCATCCGCCAGGGCGGCCTGCCAGGGCGCCGTCAAATAGGCGGGCTCCGGCTGGTGCCGCAGAATCATGGAGCCGATGATTTCTTCCTCTTCTACCGCCACAAACAGGCTCCCCTCCCGGAGGCCGCCCTCCGCGTCCTCACGGGTGGGGTAAATGCCCTTTTTCCACCCCGGATAGTTATGCGTCGCCGCCAAATGGTCGTTCATGGTGTCGTACAGCCGCGCCAGCGCGTCCAGGTCCTGCGGTGTCCCTTTTCTTACCCGAAAGTCCATGATACATCCGTTTCCTTATATAAAGATTTGTCTCCATCATACCACAGCTCATTGCCAAAAAGCCATCCCCTCCCGCGGCGGAGGAGATGGCTTTTTACACGCTGACAAAGGGACGGCAGTCCCGCTTACTTTCCCGGCGCCGCAAAAAAGGCTACGGCGCATCGTCCGTCATCAGGGCGAGGACCAGCTGCACCCCCTGCTCCAGCTCGTCCAGGCGGGCGTATTCCCGTACGCTGTGCACCTGGTGCATGGAGCAGGCCAGCACCAGGTTTTGGATGCCGTGCAGGGCAAAATTGTTGGCGTCGCTGCCGCCCAGCGTCGCGTGTATCCGGGCGGGAACGCCGGCTTGGCGGCAGGCCCGCTCAAACCGGCGGACGGCCGGGCTGTCCGGCGGCGTTTCATAGGCCGTAATCTCCACCCGGCCATGGGCGGCGGCCCGGGCCCCCGCCGCCTGGGCCTCCTCCTCAAAGACAGCCTGAATCCGCTCCCACTGCTCCAGGACCAGGTGATGAGAAAGGCTGCGGATCTCCCCGCTGACCTTACAGAGGGCGGGGACGATGTTGTCCGCCTCCCCGCCGGAGATCCGCCCGATGTTGACGGTGACGCCCGGCTCCGGCTCCCCCAGGGGGATGCGGGCAACGGCCTTGGATGCCGCGGCGATGGCGTGGATGCCGTCCCGGGGCGCAAAGCCCGCGTGGGAGGCCTTGCCCGTCACCGTCACCTCAAAGGAAAACAGAGTGGGGGCGGCGCCCGCGGCCTCGCCTATGGCCCCGCTCAGGTCCAGGGTATAGGCCTCCTTTGCCCGGATGCGGCCGTAATCGGCCCTGGCCGAGCCCAGGCCGTAGCGCTCCTCCGCCACGGGGAACAGCAGCTCCAGGGGGCGGCAGGTAGTTCCCCCTTCGGTCAGCCGGGCCAGCGCCTCCAAAAGGATGGCGATTCCGGCCACGTCGTCCGCCCCCAAAACGGTATCGCCGGCGGAGGTGATCCGCCCGTCCGCCTGCAGAATGGCCCGTTTGCCCCGCCCCGGCTCCACCGTGTCCATATGGGCGGAAAAAAGCAGGGGCGGCAGCGGCGCATCCCCCGGCAGAAAGCCGTAAAGGTTGCCGCTGTTCCCATCCAGCCGGGCCCCCGCGTCGTCCTCGAAGGTCTGGACGCCCAGGGCGTCCAGACGCTGCTTCAGCGCGTCGCAAAGTTCCCGCTCCTCAAAGGATGGGCTGTCGATGGCGGTCAGTGCGGAAAAGGTGTCCCACAGGCGGCTCATGGCACATTTCCTCCCCGGTTTGGTTTATTCGGAAAACAGCGGTGTGGAAAAATACCGCTCGCCAGTGTCCGGCAAAATGACCACAATGGACTTTCCGGCATTTTCCGGCCGGTTGGCAAGCTGGGTGGCCGCCCAGACGGCCGCCCCGGAGGAGATGCCCACCAGCAGCCCTTCCGTCTTGGAAAGCTCCCGCCCGGCGGCAAAGGCGTCCTCGTTTTTGACGCGGATAACCTCGTCATACACCGCCGTATCCAGGACCTGGGGGACAAACCCGGCCCCGATCCCCTGGATTTTGTGGGGCCCGGCGGCGCCGCCGGACAGCACGGGGGAATCGTCCGGCTCCACCGCAATCACCCGGATGCTTGGATTTTGGGATTTAAGATACTCGCCGACGCCCGTAATGGTGCCGCCGGTGCCAATGCCGGCCACAAGAAAGTCCACCTTGCCGTCGGTGTCCTCCCAAATCTCCGGGCCGGTGGTTTTGCGGTGCACCTCGGGGTTGGCGGGGTTTACAAACTGGCCGGGGATGAAGGCGTTCGGGATTTCCCCCGCCAGCTCCTCCGCCTTTGCAATGGCGCCGGACATGCCCTTGGCGCCCTCGGTCAGCACCAGCTCGGCACCGTAGGCCTTCAGCAGATTCCTGCGCTCCACGCTCATGGTCTCCGGCATGGTCAGAATAATCCGGTAGCCCCGGGCGGCGGCCACCGACGCAAGGCCGATGCCGGTGTTGCCGCTGGTGGGCTCGATAATGACCGACCCGGGCGAAAGCTGGCCCTTTGCCTCGGCGTCGTCGATCATGGCAAGGGCAATCCGGTCCTTTACGCTCCCCGCGGGGTTAAAGTATTCCAGCTTGCCAATGACCGCGGCCTTCAGGCCGTGCTTTTTCTCGTAGCCGGAAAGCTCCAGCAGCGGGGTCTTTCCGATAAGCTGCGTAAGACTTGTATAAACCTTTGACATATGCTGCCTCCTTCTTCATTCGAAAAATATAATTCATATATGCTTAGTAGGTTACATTCATCATAGCCCCGCGCCCGCCCTTTGTCAAGGGTTTTTTAAGGAATATTTTTCGCGCGCCCACGGGCCGGCGGCGCGGGGTGGCCGGCCGGAGCCCGGGCAAAGCCCTGCCCCGGTGCAAACAAGCTATTGACAACGGGCCCGTCTTCCCCTACCATAGGATTACATACCGTATGTATATGAAATGAGGGACCCGTTATGAGAATTTCCGCCAAAGGGCGCTACGCCCTGGCCGCCGTAACCCATATGGCGCAGCTGTACCGGGGCGGCGAATATATCACCGTCATCCGCATCTCGGAGCGGCTGGGCATCTCGAAGATCTATCTGGAGCAGGTTTTTTCCCTGTTAAAACGCGGGGGCATCGTCACCTCCGTCAAGGGCTCCCAGGGCGGGTACCAGCTGGCCAAAGCGCCGGTGCTGCTCACCGCGCTGGATGTGCTGGAGGCCGTGGAGGCCTCCCTGTTTGAGGGGACGGACGCCGCCGTCAAGGAAAAGGCCCCGGAAATTGACGCGGCCATGCAGCTGGCCGTGTTTGACAAGCTGGACGCAGCCGTCCGGGAGGCGCTGGGCCGGGTTACGCTGGAGGACCTGGCCGCCGAGGCCCAGCGGCAGCTGGGCGGGCAGGCGCCCATGTTTTATATTTAAGGCGGCACCGTGCAAAGAACGCCTGACGCCTCAGGCACGGCCTTGCTTTTGTGCGGCGCTGCTTTCAGAAAAGCGGGGGCTTTGATTCGCTGTCAAGGCCCCCGCTTTCCCCAATGGATTCGTCTTCAGGCATTGGTTTTCCAGTTGCTGAAAATCACCGCCGCCTGTTTAA
>CALGIL010000090.1 GCA_937914895.1 uncultured Angelakisella sp. | reverse complement strand
ACCAGGGCGTGGGTGTCGGACTGGCGCAGCAGGCATTCCGCCTCGTGGATTTTGTAGGCGGAGTTGACTGTGACCAGCACCGCGCCGATGCGGGTGGCCGCCCAAAAGGTGATAAACCAGGCGGGGACGTTGGTGGACCAGATGGCCACCTTGTCCCCCCGCTTGACCCCCATGGAGATGAGGGCGCGGGCAAAGCGGTCGGCCTCGTCCCTGAACTCGCTGTAAGTACGGGTGTAATCCAGAGTGGTATAGCGGAAGGCGTACTGGTCGGGGAATTCCTCCGCCACCCGGTCCAGCAGCTGGGGGAAGGTCAGGTCCAGAAAGGTGTCCTTTTCCCAGATGTACTGGCCGGTTTTGGCTTTGTTGTCGTACAAGTCGCCCCGCGCCGCCCTGCGCTGGGTATAGCGGCCCATGTAGTGGGCGTAGTGGGGCACCGCCACGCCCGCGTCCTCCAGGTCCCGGGACCAGCGCTTAACCCACTCCAGGGACACAAAGCCGTCGTAGTTGATGGAGCCCAGGGCCCGCATCATCTCGTCAACGGGCAGGTCGCCCGCGCCCATCAGCCGGTACTGCACCTTGCCGTCCGCCATCACCGAATCCTTGACGTGGACGTATTTGATATAAGCGCCCAGGTTTTGAATGGTGGTCTCCGGGGTCTCCCCGGCAAAGCGGTAGGGGTGGTGCAAGTCCCACAGGGCGGCCACCGCGTCGCTGGCGGTGTGCTCCAGCACCCCCCGCAGCCGGGCGGTGTCGCAGTAGGCCCCGTTGGTCTCCACCAGCAGGGTGACGCCGTGCTCCTGGGCAATGGGGGCAAGCTCCCGCAGGCGCGCCGCCACGGCGTCGTCGTCCACCGGGCCGTCCGGCTCTATCTGGTGGTCGCCCAGGATGCGGATGAAGGGGGTCCCGGTGCGGGCGGCCAGCCGGATGTAGCTGACGACGTCCGCTTTGGTCTGCTCCCACTGGTCCCCGCCATAGCGCAGGCAGCAGTCGGAGGAAAAGCAGGGGATGCTCAGGTTCAGCGACCGCAGGGTCTCCAGGGTCCGGGGCAGCTCGCCCTCGGTAAAGGGGCGGGCCCGCACGGCAAAGATGTCCTCGCCAAGGCCCCGGACCTCGATGCCGTCAAAGCCTAAGTCGGACGCCATGGAATAAATGTCGCGCCAGCTGGCGTCGGGGCAGGCCAGGGTGGAAAATGCAAGCTTCATCACGGTGTTCCTCCTCAAAATCATTGGGATAATCGGAGGCGTCCTTTGGGCTTTGGGCACAAAAAAACTCCGCCTCCTGCTTACACAAGAGACGAAGAAATGCTTCTCCGCGGTACCACTCTTTTTGGGGCGATAACACCCCCACTCTGCGCATCTGACAATGCAGCCCCGTGATAACGGCGGGGAGGCCCGGTCGCGCCTACTTGCCCCGGGGCGTTCAGCTGACTGCTCAAGGGGGAGCGCAAATTCTGCCCGATGCTCCGCCTTGCACCAGCCGGCGGCTCTCTGTGCCATGCGTTCAGAACTGCTTATACCCTGTCATTGCATTTATGGTTGCCATATTCACTTATTGTGGTTTACTATACCGTATTTCTCCGGGGATGTCAACCGGTTTTCTGAAAAATATCCGCCGGGCGGGGCAGGGGGAAAAAGGGGTGGAAAACGGGACGGGGGCCGCCGCAAAGCCGGAGGCCCCCGTCCCGTTTGTGAGGGGGAAAATGATGGGGGCTTTTTAGTGGACGGCCAGCGCCTCGTCCCGGGCCGCCAGGTAGGCCCGGTAGCCCTCCATGACCGCGGCTACCGAGCTGCACCCCAGCCGGTCCGCGCCGGCCTCGATAAGGGCCAGGGCGGTATAGTAGCTGCGGATGCCCCCCGCCGCCTTGATTTGGCAGGCGCCGCCCACAACGGAGCGCATCAGCCGGACGTCCTCCGGGGTGGCGCCGCCAAAGCTGGTGCCGGTGGAGGTTTTGATAAAGGCCGGCCTTGCCCGCAGGGCGATTTCGCACAGCCGGATCTTTTCGTCCCGGGTCAGCTGGCAGCACTCAAAAATCACCTTGTCGGCCACGCCGTTTTCCCGGCACAGCTGGGCGATGCGGGTCATTTCTTCCTCCACATAGTCCCACTGGTGGTCCTTTACCTTTTTGAGGTTGACCACATAGTCCATCTCCTGGGCGCCCTGGTCAATAACCTCCCGGACGTCCAGAAGCTTTGCCCCAATGGAGCTGCCGCCGCCGGGGAAGGCCACGGCGCCGCTGACCAGAAGGCCGGTGCCCTGCAGCAGTGCCTTGACGGGGGCCACCGCGTACATCCCCACGGCGCAGCACCGGACGCCGTACCGGATGCCGGCGGCGCAGTAATCCTCCAAAGAGACGCCGAATTTATTGACATGGTCAAAGTACAGGCCCAGCTCCTGGGCTGTAAGCTGTTTCATCGCTGCCTCCCGCCCTGTGGGCTTAATAATCAAACTGGCGGTAATACCGCCGGATGCTCAGGTCGTGCCCGCTGAACTGCTCGTGGTGGGCGGACAGGCGGTAGATGAAGCTTCCGAAGATGGAGGGGCCCAGCAGCCAACGGAACGCCTCGTCCAGTCCCTCGATAGGATATTCTTTGATGTCCAGGACATGGAGCTTTTCCGGCGCGTACTGCCGCAGGAACTTTTCCGCCCGGTCGTCCAGGGGGCGGCAGGCGCCCTCGCCCTTGACCAAAAACACCGGCACGGTGTTGTCCGCCAGCTCCAGGGTGCCGTGGAAAAACTCGGGGGAGGTGACGGATTTGGTGCGCTTCCACTGCATCTCCTCCATAATGCACATGGAGAAGGAATAGGTCTGGCCCCACATCTCGCCGCTGCCGATCCAGATTTGATAGGGCTCCTCGTAAATTTCCCGGGCGATCCGCTGGGCCAGGGGGTCAAAGCGCTTCATGTTGGTCACGGCCCCCTGGGGCAGCACCTCCAACTGGCTGACATAGCGCCGGTAATCCCCGTCCGGGAACTCCCCGTTTCGGTTCAGCAGCCGCAAAAACAGCATGAGGATCAGGGGATATTCCAGCCCCGCGCTGTCCTTGTTGGAAAGGACCCAGTCGCTGTTTTGGCCCAGGGGGCTTTGGGGGTCCCCCACAAAGGACACCACGGGGATGCCCCGCTGCCGCATATACCGGGCGGCCGCCACGCTTTCCTTGGTGTCGCCGGATTTGGAGGTCATAAAAACGATGGAATCCCGGCACAGGTGGGTGTGGCCGGTCAGGACAATTTCCGCGGCGTGCTCCACAAACACGGGGATTTTGGTCAGCTGCTTGGCGATGTACTGAAAGGGGTCAAACACCACCAGGCTGCCGCCCACCGAGACAAAGAACAGGTTTTTGTACCCGCGGTCGGCAATCTCATCCGCCACCCGTTCCACCTCCGCCCGGCGCGCAAGGGCCGCCGCCGCGTTTTCCAGGTAGGTTTGTTCGTCAAATTTAAGCATGGTCAGCTCTCCTTTTTTCTGTGGGGGACAGGGGAGGGGGCCCCTAGCCCAAAATGCCAAAGTAGGCGCAGATGACGCCGAAAATCATGGTGCACACAAGCAGGGTAAGGGGCTGCACCTTCTTTTTAAGCAGCCAGTAGTACAGCCAGGTCACGCCCAGGGGCAGCAGTCCGGGGGCGATGCTGTCCAGCAGCTCCTGGACCACCACCACGCCCTCGCCCATGCCAATCTGCAATGTCATGCCCACATAGACCATGTCCATGGACATGCAGCCCACCACCATAATGCCCACGATGGATGCGGCATGCATCACTTTGGCCAGCACCCCCGACTGCTGCATTTCGGTCAGCTTGGAGGTGCCCATCTCGTACCCCTTTGCGCCGCTCCAGTAGCGGAGCCAGTAGGCCGGGATGTTGTAGATGAGCAGATAGGCGATGGGGCCCAGAATGCTGCCCTGCTGGGACAGGGAGATGCCGATGCCGCTGGCGATAACCAGGATGCCGCCCAGGAAGATGGCGTCAAAAATGCCGGACAGGGGGCCCATCAGGGCGACCTTCAGGTTGGTAATGGCCGAGACGTCAAAGTCGTCGGTGGCGGCGTTCTGTTCCTCCATGGCGCATACGATGCCGCCCACAAGGGGGGCAATCTGGGGCGTGATGTTAAAAAACTCCATGTGGCGGTGCAGGGCCTCGGTGTATTTTTCCGGCTGGCCCTCATAAATCTTTTTCAGGGCGGGGACCATCATGTAGCAAAAGGCCATGTGCATCTGCCGCTCGTAGTTCCAGGAGATCTCCATGGGGACGCCCCGGGTGACCATGCGGCGGACATCCTGTTTGGTCAGGCAGCCTGTGGCCTGGGGATTGGCCGTGCTTACGCCCGCGTTAGAAGTCGTCATTGACAGTCACCTCCTGGGGTTTTTGGCTGGGGCTGAACTGGATGGTGGTTACGGCGATGATGATGCCCAGGATGGCCACGGCCAGCACCGGCGCCTTAAAGTAAGCGGACAGCACAAAGCCGAGGAAGTAGTAGGGCAGAATCTTTTTGGTCAGAATCATCTGCATCAGCATGGCAAAGCCCATGGCGGGCAGCATGCTGGAGGCGATGGACATCCCGTCGATGACCTGCTGGGGGATCCAGCTGATGAAGGCGGTCAGGGCCTCGCTGCCAAAATAGTAGGGCAGAAAGATGACCAGGAACTGGCGGGGCCAGCCCAGGATGGAGCGGCCAAAGTGCACCAGGGCGACGCCCTTTGCGTTCCCCTTGGCGGTGGTGTGGTCCGCGTACCGGGCCAGCAGGGGGGTGATGGGGCTGAAGAGGCTGTTAAAGCCCAGGGATACCACCGACACCGGCACGGCCAGGGCAATGGCCACCTCCACGTCGGCGCCGGTGGAGATGCACAGGGCCGTGGCCAGCAGGCTGGCGGTGGAAGAATCCGGGGGAATGTAGGCCCCGATGGATACGGAGCCAAGGAAGATGAGCTCCAGGCTGCCGCCCAGGATGATGCCCTTGGTCAGGTCGCCGCAGATCAGGCCCGCCACCATGCCCATGATGATGGGCCGGTGGCAGTACAGGGTGCCGCCAAGCGCGTTGATGTAGCTGATGAGACATTTTGCGACGCCAAGCAGGATTGCTTGCATAAGAATCGACATGACTTCCCTTTCCTCCTCTTTTTTAAATTTGACCCTACAAAAGCTTTTGGGCCAGTACCTTGGCATGGTTTGGCAATTGCCGGAGTTCCACCTCGACACCGCTGTCAATCATTCCGCGAATCAGCTGCAGCTCCTCCGGGGTGCAGTACACCTGGCTGTTGCCGAATTTTTGGGTGCCGTCCCGCTTTTTGACGTTGCCCAGGTTGACGCTTTTGACGCTGCCGCACCCGGCGGTCAGCTTTGCGGCGTCGGCGACGGTCTCCACCACAATCATCAGCTTATATTTATCCGTCACGCCGCTGTTGATGGACTGGATGGAATCCGCCACGTTTTTGATGACGACCTTGACCCCGTGGGGCGCGGCCAGCCGCAGGGTGGTCTTGCGCAGCTCGTCGCCCATGACCCCGTCGTTGGCGATGAGAATGCAGTCGGCCCCCACCGAGGCGGTCCAGTTTACCGCCACCTGCCCGTGAAGCAGACGGTGGTCGATCCGCAGCAGTTTGATCACTCACTTCACCTCCTTCCCTGCAAACGCTCCGTTCTTCCTCTCCCATACGCGGGCCTGTTTGGGCTTTCTAAAATTCATCCTCCCGGGCGGGCCCCTGCAGCCGGTTGCACCAGCGGATGCCGCCGCCGGCCAACTCCACCGCCATGGGCACCAGCTCCGGCACCGCAAGCTCGGGGTGGTGGAGGAGCTCGATGAGCAGGGCCAGATTCATTCCGGCCACCAGCGCGCAGTTGGGCAGATGGAGGTACCGCATGAATTCGTTATTGACGCTGCCGCCAAACAGGTCGGTCAGGACAATGAGCTCATCCCGGGGGGACAGGGCGTCCAGCAGGGCCCGCACCCGGTCCGATATGTCGTCCTCCTCCCCCACATAGGCGCAAAAGACGTCCACATTGGGCTGCTCGCCGCAGATGATCCGCAGGGAGTCGTACATCCCTCTGGCAAGGGTTCCGTGGGACGCCAGCAGGAATTTTCGCATTATGACACACCCTCTCCCATCAAGGAACTCAGCTGGGAGAGCGCTTTTGCGTCCGCGTCCCAAGGCTCCCGAAAATATCTGCCGTTTACAAATTCAAAGGAAAAATATCCCTTATACCCGTTTGTGTGAAAGACGGACAGGTCCTCCGCAAGGCTTCTGTCGCCGTCGCCCCAGGCCAGGTGGCTGACAAAGGGCTCCCGCTTGCAGTCCACAAAGTGGACATGGTCCAGCCGCGGCCCAAAGGCGTCAAAATACTGCTGGATGGTTTCGCCCATTCGGGTCATGGCGCCCAGGTCCAGGGCCACGTTCAGCTGGGGGGAGCCCACGTCCCCCAGCATGGCCTGCAGGTGGCCGACGGTGTTGACCAGCCGGCTCTCCCCGGGCTGCAGGGCCTCCATGGCCAGGCGCACCCCCTGGGACTGACCAAACCCGCACAGGTGGGATAGCATTTCCACCGACCGCTTCCAGGCCTCCTCCACCGGCTCGCTGAGAAAGGACCAGCCGGGGGTTACCAGGACGCGGGGGCACTCCAGCTCGGCGGCCGCCCGGATGGCGTTTTCAAAGTAGGCTCTGGTGCGGCGGATCAGCTCCGGGTCCCGGGCGGCAATGTTGTGGGGCTTGGGGTTGTTCTGCTCCGGGCAGAGGCAGACCACCGACACGCCGTACCCCCGGGCCTTTTGGCCAAAGGCCTTTGTGTCCTGATAGCCCGCGCTGTCAAGGAGAAAATGGTGCGCGGCGCTCCAAATTTCGGCGCTGACAATGTGGCTGCGCCGCAGCGACGAGAAGAAGTCGTCGATGGAGTAAAGCCTGTAATGGGAATTCATTCCCGCAATCTGACGCCGTTCCAGCAAGCTCACCGTTTGGCCCCCCTTATTGGCTGATGATTCCCTAATGAAAAATATAGTCGTGGAGCAAAGCGATTTCCGAAATGGGGAATTCCACGTGGTAGTAATCGCTGATTTCCGAAAAGCTCTCCCGGACCTGGCGGATGAAGGTCTGCTCGCGCTGCTCAAAGGCCTCCATCTCCGGGTAGGATTCCAGCGGGGTCTTGGTGACCAGCCGTTCCACCAGGCAGCTGATGTGGATGTAGATGCCGATGAGGGCCTTTCCGTCCAGCTTTTTGCCCATGGTCTTCTGCAGGCGCTGCACGGCGCGCTCCACATAATCCAGCAGGCGGCCGGCATTGAGGATGGTCAGGGACTGCAGGATGTTTTCCAGGGAAAAGTTCTTCAGCAGGTTTTGGTTGAAAACCTTGACCTCCTCCGCCGTCAGGTAGCGCTGCAGGACGGCGTCGATTTTGTCCGCCCCCCGGCCCGTCACCAAATCGTCCAGGGAGACGAAGGGGACGCCCTCCAGCTTGGGGTCCACAATGCCGGAGGTAAACAGGACTTCGTGCTGCTCAAACAGCTCGGCGCTTTTGACCTGGGGCATCAGCTGAAGGTAGTCGTAGGAAATAATATCGATGTCCAGGCTCCGGGGCAGGCTGGTTTTAAAAAGATCGATGATCCGCTCGGCGGACTCCGCGCCGATTTGGGTGGTAAAAATAATGGTGTCCTTCTTTTTGTGGTTGGAGATGACCTTGTAGGAGCAGACCATCCCCCGGCTTGCGGTTTTTAAGATCTCCTCGATGCCGTCGGTGCTGCGCAGCATTTTAAAGCCGATGTCCACCGCCAGCCGGGTGGAGATATTGTTGATGATGCCCACGTTGATGTTGGGGATGCCCACCAGCTCCTGGTGCAGCTGTTCCAGCGAACCCATGTCCACCAGCAGAATAAAATTCCGCCGCGGCTTGTTGCGGGTGATGGTGCGCTTAAGCGCCGAGATGATCTGGCCCAGGGAGGTGTCCAGGGGCATATCGATGGCAAGGAACATGCTGTGCCCCACCAGCTTGTTGGCGGCGTCGGCAATGCTGCTGGCGGTAGCATAGCCGTGGCTGATGATGATGCCCATGATGTCGTCGGTGCCGGTCCGCAGGTTGTGGTAGCACAGGTTAAAAAGCAAAAACAGGGTGTTTACCTCCGCCAGGTCCACCCCCAGCACCTGCCGGATGGCGGAGGCAAGCTCCAGCGCCAGCTCGTATTCCCGGGGGAAGCCCGCCTGCAGGTCCTTAAGGCAGGCGTGAATCTCCTCCGCGTGCCGGTCCTTCCAGCCCTTGATGGTGGAATTGACCTGGCTGAAGGCGTAGATGCTCCGGGAGACGGCCACGGTAAACAGGGCGGGGACCTCCAGGCCGTAGCGGGCCTCCACATCCGCCAAAATGGCATTGACGATTTTGCCCATGGCGGAAATTTTGGCGTTGGCGTATTCCTTATTAAAGATCAGGTTGTCGTAAAAGGCGTTGGCGTGAAAAAAACCGCCCTGGAGGAATTCGGAAAAATCACAGTCGCCGTCGATATATCTGCGGTAGCTGGCCAGCAGACCGTCAAAAAAGGTGACCACCTGGTCCACCAGGTTGTCCCGCCGAAAGCTGTCCGGGTTGATCCACTGGGCCCCTTCCTCGGGGTGGGACGGGTCCACCGTCAGGGAGGGGATGATGTCCTCGGGCAGGTGATAGGGGCAGATGTACATGCTGGGCTGCTCCGGCTGGCAGTTGAGGAATGCGTTGGCGCAGCTGATGCGCACGCTGTTTTTCAGCTGCCGCACATTACCGGGAAAGACGTGGTCCATCAAAGCCTGAAAGACCTTGGGGCTGACAAAGACCTCCTTGCCCATCTGGCGGGATTCCTGACGGAAAAACCGCAGGATCAGCTCCTCCTTTTCCTCGATGGTCCGCTCCTCCAGCAGGGGGAGGCAGCAGACGATGGGGATGCGGCGCAGCAGGGTGCGGATGAGGACCTCCTCGGGATTTTTGGTGGTGGCAAACACCAGCTTGACGCTGGCCTGCTGCCAGTTTTTGTTTTCGCCCACCGGCAAAAAACGCCCGGAGTCCATAAACTGAAACAGCTTTTCCTGGCACTGGGGCGAAAGGCTGTGCACCTCGTCCAGCAGCAGCAGCCCGCCGTCCGCCTGGGACAGCAGCCCCGGCTGGTATCCCTCCGGGGTCCGCGCCCCAAACAGAGCCTGGTTTACCCGTTCCGGGGCGTTGGCAAATTCGGAGCAGTTGGCCACAATAAGGCTTTTGTCGCGGCCGACCATCTCCTGGTTTACGGCGTATTCAAACATCAGCTGGGCAAAAAAGCTTTTGCCGGTGCCGCTGGCGCCGTGGAGCAGGATGGGCAGCCCGTTGGGCGGGTACTTGATGGCGGCCCGGCACTGCTCCACGCAGAAGGTCAGGCTGGTGCCGGCGCCCACGGCGTTGTCAAAGTCCGGCCGCGCGTCCTGCCCCTGGCTCAGGGCGGCCCGCAGCTCCTCCACCGAGGCAAACAGATTGGCCGGCAGACGTACCTTGTAGGCCCGCTCCAGGGTGACGCGGTGGAAAAAGTACACCGGGCGGCTTTCCACCTTGACCAGCTTTCCCTCCTTGGCCAGCTCGTTTAGGTACTGGCTGGCCAGGTTGCGGCTGATGCTGATTTTTTGCGCGATAAAGTTGGCGGTGTAGTTCTGCCGGTTTGTTCCGGAATAATAGGCCGTGCTTTCGATCAGGTGGCCCAGGACCTCCTCCTTGGTCCGTATGTACATGGGGAAGTCCCCCTTCCAGACGGCAATTTTTTGTTCGGCCATGTTTAAGACACCTCCATAGTAAAAGATGACTGCGCCTTTGAAAATGGTTTTTCGGACACTCCGACACTGTGCCGGCATTTTCACCGAAAGCCCGCCGCCAAAGGGGCCATTTGTCCTTGTGTCAGTTCTATCGACAGTACAGAATTGCCAGTTGTCGAAGAAAAATGTGGAGGAATATTGATTGTTTGCATAAAATATGGCGGCGGAGACCCCGGATGGGGACAAGCCAAGCTTATAACGAAAAAAGCGCAAAAAAGGGCAAATCCGGGAGAATTTGTCCTTTTTTGCACTAAAATGGAGATACGCCCCGTCTAAGGACGGGGCGTATCTCCGCAGGGTTCGATTTTGTTTTCAGACAGACAGGGAAAAGCCCAGGTCGCGCCGCGCAGCTGGCTGTCTTTAAATGGTTTTGCGTGAAAATATAAATTTTAATTTTACACCCTGAAATAGGGCGCGTCAACAAAAATTTGCAATTCTGTTTGATTGTGTTATAATAAACATAGGACTGTAATGGATGCCTAAAAAAACAGGGCAAAATTCACAGCCAACAAGAAGCTTTATAAAATAAGCAAAGGAGAATGAGGATGTTTACTTTGAATGCGGAACATCGGGAACCCAGCCTGAAGCCCAAACAACTAAGAAGAAAAGGAATCATTCCCGGCGTTTTATATGGAAAAGACCTGGAGCAGTCCCTCAGCATTCAGTTCTCGCAAAAGGACGTTGACCGCTTTTTAAGGTCCAACTCCGCGGGAAGCAGGGCCGAGCTGCACATCGGCGATCAAAAGCTGACGGCGCTGCTGCGGGAGGTCAGCTATCAAACGGCGACGGACCAGCTGGAGCACCTGAGCTTTCAAACCCTGCAGGCCGGAGAGGTGGTCACAAGCGCCGCGCGGATTGTGCTTCTGAACCGGGAAAAGGTTATGGGCGTAATCCATCAGCCCCTGTCCGAAATTTCCTACCGGGCGCTTCCGTCCCACCTTGTTGATAAAATCGAAATAGATCTTGACGGAATGCAGGTGGGGGACAGCGTCAGAGTTGACGGGCTGGACATCGCCAAAAATCCCGACATCGAAATTTTAAGCCCGCCGGACGCCGTGGTGCTTGCCATTGCCGATACCCACAGGCCGGTGGATCTGCCAGAGACCGAGGGTGAGGACGAGGCGTCCGAACCTCAGGGAGAGTAAGCCGCCGGGGGCTTTTTTGAAGGGATGAAATCCCGCCGAACACAACGCTTTATAGGGATAAAGAAAGGGCTTGGACCGGCGCACCGCCATGGGCGCGGCCGGAAAAGGCGCTTTCTTTATGATGGAAAGGAGACAGACCATGCAGCTGGTTGGACAGACGGTCATACACAAAATCTTTGAGCAGGGAGTCGTCACGGATTGCTCCGGGAATATCGTTACGGTCTCCTTTCCCCAGGGGGATAAAAAATTTGTGTATCCGGATGCTTTTATTCATTTTTTGACCCTTCAAAATCAGTCTGCCCAAAACAAGTTCGACGCCCTGTACAACAGGCGGATGGAGGAGGAGGCCGAGGAAAAGCAGATGCGCCAGAAGGAGCAGGAGCGCCGCCGCAGGCTTCGCGCTTTAAAAATCACGCCAAATTCCCAGGCGGCTTTTGACGTTGATTTAAGTGACTTGGATGAGATCTTTTCATCCGGCGCCCTGTCCACGGGCTGCTATTTAAGCGGCTATTCCAAGGGGGAGCCGCGCACTCCCAGCAAGCTGCGGCCCAACTCCGCCTGTCTGCTGACGGGATGCCCTGCCGACGCACCGGAAAAAGAGCGGCGTATTTTGGGCGCCTTTATGGTCAGGGATGATTTTTGGGGGGATTTATGCGTGGACGGGCTGGTGAAGTCCCACCAGCAGCACAAAATACGCCTGCAGCCGGACAGCAGGCTGCGGTACTGGGATTATTTCGAGGGCAGCGACCCGCTTCCGCGCTGGGGCGGCGTGGTTTTTAAATATTTTTCAGTCGGCACTATGCAAAAAATTCTTCTTGCCATGCAGAAAGCGGTCCATGGCGCCGGGGAAAAGGCGGCCGTCCAAAAGTTTGATGAATACTTCTGTGCGATAAACCGCCTGACCCAGTAGGCGGTATGTCCCAACGCACCCACTAAAACAGTCAGGCCGCCCGGGGGCGGTGTCTTTGAGCGGCGCGGCAAAGCTCTCGGTCTGCTCATTGAAAGCATCTTTGGAGGGCTTTGACACCAGTAAGGGAATCGGGGCGGCAAAGCCCCAAGGAAGGTGTGAGAGAAGCAGATGTGGTTTGTTATCCCTTGCGGCATTCTTGCCGTAATTGCAGTGTATCTGCTTGTGCAGGGCATACGGTGTCCTATCGCGGTGCGGGCAGGCCGGGAACGGCTTGCCGCCTACGAGGCGAAGAAGGTTACATTGAGCTATGGCAGCATGACCTACGTTGATAAAGGCGAGGGCAAAGGAATCCTCTCCGTGCATGGGATCTTCGGCGGCTACGACCAAGCCTGCGACACCTGCCAGGAGATTAGCGCTGATTACAGAATCATCGCGCCCTCGCGGTTTGGCTATCTCGGCAGCGATGTCAAGGGTGACGGAACGCCTGCCGAGCAGGCAGCGGCCTATGCAGAGCTGTTGGATGAGCTGGGCCTTGATAAGGTCTATCTGCTGGCGACATCGGCAGGCGGTACCATTGCCATCCGATTTGCCCTTGACTACCCCCAGCGCACAAAGGGGCTGATATGCTTCTGCTCCGCCATGCCCTATACGGAACAGCCGGAAGACTACGCCAAGTATGCCGGACCTCCCGCATTTTTGGTAAACGACTTTGCCATGTTTGCAATCAGCCCGCTTTTCAAGCCGATTATGGGAATGGAACCTTCTGCGATTTACAGCATGCTGCCCGTCAGTGAGCGCAGGGAAGGCGTTGTGCTTGACGCCGCCGTCAACAATCCCGATATGGCAAGGAACTTCGACCGCTACGACATCGAATCATTGCAGGTACCGACGCTCATACTCCATGCGAAGGACGATAAGCTCGCAGACTATGCACAGACCGAAAAGGCCGTACCGCGATTCCCAAGTTGCACCTTTCTCTCCTTTGAGACAGGAGGGCATCTGATGGCCGGGCACTCGGAGGAAATTCGCGGCGCGGTAGCCGAGTTCATTTCATCACATTAAAACAGAAATCGTAAAAGCCCTTGATAAACGGCTGCTTCAGCCATCTGTCAAGGGCTTTTCTGGAGTAATGTAGGAAAAGATTTTTGTTTATTTACCTGATATGCATTCCCGAATACTTCTCAGCAGCTTCCAGACATTATCTCCGTAATTGCTCACCAGAGTAATGGTGACATTTTCACTTGGCTCATAGAAAGATATAAAACTTACACCGGGGTCGCGGCCTTGGAAATACGGGCTATAACCGCTATCAGTGGGTTCCAGCCAAATTCCATAACCATAGTATCCCGCTTCTTTATTTCCGCTATGGCAGCGCAGCATTTCGGAAGTTGCTTTTCGGGGAATCAGTTTATACGACAGAAGTGCATTCCAGAACTTTTCAATATCTCCCACTGTTGTGAATGCGCCGCCTGCGCCGGTCCCCTTGGCATCTACGCTGTATATGTTTGTGCGGAACCTGTCCCTTGCTTTTTCAAAGATATAGCTGTTGGCACACTTTGCCGGAAGGCTATCCATTTCGTAGTAGCCTGTCGAATTCATTCCGCAAGGGCTAAAGATATTTGACTGAAGGCAGATGTCAAACGGTTGATTTGTCACGGCTTCGATCATCATCGCCAGCACGACAAATCCGGTGTTATTATATTGAAACTTTGTGCCGCGATGATACATCATCGGTTTGTAAAGAAACAGCGGGCACAAATCCGCATTTGTCCGAATCCTATAATTGGGAAAGTCTTTCCACAAATCTTCGTACTCGCTCATTACACTTTCATCAAAGTAATCCGGGATACCGGATGTGTGCATAAGCAATTGCTCCACAGTAATGTTTGCATCAATCTTATGCCAATCCAAAGGAAGAATATTGCCGAGTGTATCTTGAAGGCGCAATTTCCCGTTTTCAACCAACTGAAGGATTGAAACGGCGACAAAAACCTTTCCCGCGGAGGCAGTCGCAAATTTTGTTTCAAGCGTATTCGGAATTTGATTTGGAAAATCTGAGTAGCCATATGCCTGTGCGAACACGGGTTGTTTATTATTTGAGATTTGAATACAGCCTCGAAAACCTTGATCGAGCAAAATATGCCTGATGCGGTTAATATCCATAGAACACACTTCACCTCTCAGAAAGTTTAGCAGCAAATAAGCTCATTATAACACAACTTTATAATAAAAAGGCATACCCTCCCTTTGACGGAAGGTATGCCTTACGTGGCGGAGAGAGAGGGATTCGAACCCTCGGTGGGGTATAAGCCCACACACGATTTCCAGATGCCAAAGGCTCGTTACCTTTCGCTCTATTTCTCCCGAAATACCGCATGAATAAGCCGAATTTTATAAATCTAAGAAAGTCAAATAGCTGCAAGGAAAAGGGAAGATATTGAAGGATTAGCAATGATTTTGTGCAAATTTTGTGCAAGGATTTACCAGTGTTTCTATGACTGTTGCGAAAAAATCGAAAAGCGCAGCTATTTACATAAAATAGAAAGTGAAGCAAGACTTCCGAGGAATAAGAAAAAGTCACCTAAATAAGACGGTATTTTGCTGGAAGTATGGCATAGTGTAAAAGCTGTGCCATTTCTTCATGTACCTGAGGTATTCAGTTCTGGGAAAATTTCCACTAAACCTTCCAGCGAAGCATCGGCGGGAATTCCCCCAAAGATATGTACGGCAGTAACAAACAGTACAGTTTCTGCTATCCCCCGGAACAACCGGGTACCGAGACTGTTGGAGCAAATCCTCCTCGGATTTGTTGGAAGAATTGTAGAAATGTCGAAATAAAAAATTCCGCGGGAAGAAAAAATTGTTAGACAATATAAGCTGCACCCCATTTGTTGAGCAGTAAATATACTGGAAACAAATGGGGTGCAGCTTTCTTGACAATTGTTGTGCGGAGCCGAAAAATGGGGTGACTCAAAGAATTACTTAAACATATCTTTCCGCTAAAAGGTTATTTTTTCAAAGACTGCAAGATTGCGCTTAAGATAGAGAAATACTTCATATCAGAGCTGTCGGTTCGGCTGTTGAACACTACGGGAACATCAGCACCGCACAGTACACTGGCACTGGGGAGGTGGGCCAGGAAATGGACGCATTTGTGCAGCACATTACCTGAGAGGATTTCTGGCATCAAAAGAATATCGGCCTTCCC
>CALGIL010000089.1 GCA_937914895.1 uncultured Angelakisella sp. | reverse complement strand
GCGGGCCCCCTATACCCCATAATGAATGACAAAAGCCCCCTCCCGGCGCGCCTGGCGGATGACGCCCAGCAGGGGCAGAATCTCCTCCCGGCAGTCCTTGGGGGTGTCGTGCTCCACAATGTCCTCAAACAGGGGCAGGGAGGCAGGGGGGATCAGGGTGACCCCCCATCGGGCCAGGGCCCTGGCGGGGCGCTTCAGACTGTGGTAATAGCTGTCCATGGCGGACAGGCGCGGCCACCAGTATTCCAAAATATCGTCGTCGATGGACACACACCCGGGCAGGCAGGGGGCGCCGTCGGCGTAATCCCGCTCGGGATTGGGGCTGGGGAGAATGCCAAACCGGGCGTCGCAGGACATGGAAAAACCCCCCTTTCAGAAGAGCAGGGGCACAGGCTTTACGTCTGTGCCCCTGTGCGCTGCGGCTTGGGAATATTTAAGGTTTTTCAGTCCAAAACCAGGCTGGGCGGCGCGTAGGTGCGGGCGGCCAGCTCCTGATCCAGGGCGTACAGGCCCTTGGCGTCGCTGCCAAACAGCTCGTACTTTTTAATCAGGTCGCTGGCGTTCTTTTCCTCCTCGCCCTGTTCCTTGACAAACCAGTTGAGGAACTCGGCGGCGCGGTAGTCCTTTGCGGCCTCGGCGGCCTCGTAGATGGTATGGATGGACGCCGTCACAAACTCCTCGTGGGCCAGGGCGTCGCCCAGGGGCTTGCCAAAGTCCGCGTAGCCGCCCTGGGGGGCGTCTATGGGCAGAAGCTTTATACGCTGGCTGTTGTTAAGCAGGTAGGTGCGGATGAGCATGGCGTGGTCCATCTCTTCCTGGGCCTGAACGTAGAACCAGTTGGCAAAGCCCTCCAGCCCCTCGTCGCTGTAATAGTCGGACATATCCAGGTACAGATAGGCGGAATAAATTTCTTTTTGGATCTGCTCGTTGAGCAGGGAATATACGTTTTTATCCATCAGTACTCGCTCCTTTTCAGTATGATGACAGATGCTGCCGCGGGGCGGTTACGCCCTGCCCTCGGTCTTCCATAGACCGTGGAGGTTGCAGTATTCGTAGACGGCGTAGTCCTCGCCGGGGGTGATGGTAAAGGCGGCCTTGGGCTCGCTGCCGGGGTGGAGCCTTGTAAACTGCACCCTGTCGCCCTGCTCCACCGCAATCCACTGGATGAAATGCTCCTTGAGCATGGGGTGGGGCACCTCGCCTACCGTGACGTGCATAATCTCCCCTTCTACCTCCACCTTGGGGACGTGCTTTTCCAGGGCGGCGTCGGTGACGCCCGCCTTCAGCTCCTGCATGGGCTCTCCGCAGCAGATCATGGGCACCCCCGAATCCTGCAAAACAAAGGTCTGGTTGCCGCAATGGGCGCACTGTACAATTTTCATGCTAAATCCTCCTTTTGATGTCGTGTGGGTACATGGTGCCTCTTTTAAGAACAGGATAACAGCCCCGGCGGGTTTTTGCCGTGACTATATCACACAAACAGGCTTTATCCGGCGGCAATCTTTTGCAGCCGGCCCTCGTCCAGCAGGCGGATGCGCCCCCGGGTCAGCTCCAAAAGCTCCTCCTCGCGGAAATACTTCAGCATCCGGGTCACCACCTCCCGGGCGCTGCCCAAATCCCGGGCCAGGGCCTCGTGGGTCAGGACAAGGTCGCTGCTCCCCTGGCTGGCGGCGTGCTCCAGCAGCACCTGGGCCAGACGGCAGTCCATGCTTTTAAAAAGCACCTGCTCCAAAATCCACATCACGTCGGAAAAGCGGGAGGCCATCAGCTGGTTGGTATAGTTGGCCATGTCGATGGACTGCTGGATCAGCCTTTGGTACAGGGAGGAGGGCACCAGCAGGGCCCGGGTGTCCTTTTCCGCCTCAATCTGGATGTCAAACTGAATGTTGTTCATGACGCAGGAGGCCGAAAACAGGCAGATGTCCAGGTCGTACAGGCGGTAAAGGGTCACCTCTTTCCCGCTGTCGGACAGGATAAAGGCCCTAAACTGCCCGCTCTGCACCAGCATCAGCCCCAGGCACTGGCCCTTGTAGGGCAGAATGACGTCGCCCTTTTCAAACCGGCGGGGCTGGCAGTGGCGCAGCAGGTCCTCCCGGTGCTCCGGGGACAGCGCGTCCCAAAAGGGAAAAAACGCCCGGATGTCCGGCAAAGTCTGCTCCAACCCAAGCGCCCCCAGTCAAACTATACTCTAACATCAGTATAATTTGACCGGGGACGAATGTCAATGACGCAGCCTTGTCAGCCTTCCTTTTTCTCGCGGCGGAAGCACATAAACCAGTCCAGGCAGTACTGGTCCTCGTCGGTGGACGCCATGCGCTCCTTGGCCACGCCGCAGCTGCCCGCCGTGGGCACGATGACGTCGTCGCCGGGGCGCCAGTCGGCCGGGGTGGCCACCGCGTCGGCGTCGGCCTTTTGCAGGGCCTGGATGACACGCTTAATCTCGTCAAAATTGCGCCCGGTGCTCAAGGGGTAGTACAGAATCAGGCGGATTTTGCCCTCGGGGTCGATGACAAACACGGCCCGCACGGCCTGGGTGTTGCTCTGGCCCGGCTGGATCATGCCGTACTGCCTGGCAATATCCATGCGGATGTCCTCGATAAGGGGGAACTTGACCTCCACGTGCTTTTTGTCCTTCCACTCCAGCTCCTGGATTCTGCGCAGCCAGGCGATGTGGGCGTACAGCGAATCCACCGAAAGCCCCACCAGCTGGGTGTTCATGGCCTCAAATTCGCCGGCCATGGAGGCAAAGGTCATAAATTCGGTGGTACAGACGGGGGTAAAGTCCGCCGGGTGGCTGAAGAGGATGACCCACTTGCCCTTGTAGTCCTCGGGGAAGTTGATTTCCCCCTGGGTGGTGACGGCGTGAAAGGCGGGGGCCTTGTCACCGATGAGGGGCATTCTGCCCTGGGTGTTGTACTGTTCTTCCATGATGTTTTCTCCTTTCTTCTTATGCAGGCTTGTTCTGTCTGCGGGGCGCCGGGCCCCGCCCTGTGGACTGACCTTAGTATAGGGCGCGCCGGCCGCCGGTTCTGTGATGAAGTTACAATTACTGGCAGCCATCGCACCGGAAGGCGGGGGAGTGGCCCAGCCGTGCCGAGGCGTACAGCCGGTAGCCCCCGGCCAGATGGCTTGCCGCAAACCCCCGGCCCGTCAGAATGCGGCAGGCAAGGTAGCTGCGCTGGCCGCTTTGGCAGTAGACGTATACGGGCTTACGGGGGTCCAGCTCGTCCAGGCGGCCGCGCAGGTCGTCCACGGGGATGTTGACCGCCCCGTCAATGTGCCCCTGGGCGTATTCCGCCGGGGTGCGCACGTCCACCAGGGTGTGGCCCGCCTCCAGCAGCCCGGCCGCCTCCTGCCAGTGGAACTGCTTTACGGTGCCCTCCAGCAGGTTCTCAATCATAAAGCCCACCATGTTTACCGGGTCCTTGGCCGAGGAAAAGGGCGGCGCGTAGGCCAGCTCCAGCTGGGACAAATCCTCGGCGGTCATGCCCCCGCGGATGGCGGCGGCCAGCACGTCCAGCCGTTTGTCCACGCCGCCAAAGCCCACCAGCTGCGCCCCTAAAATGCGTCCCGTTGGCTTTTCAAACAGCACCTTGACGCTCATGGACTGGGCGCCGGGGTAGTACCCGGCGTGGGAGTCGGCCAGCAGGTAGACCTTGTCGCAGTCCAGCCCCGCCTGGCCGGCGGCGCTTTCGTTCAGGCCCGTGGCCCCCACCGTCATGTCAAACAGCTTTAGGATGGACGTGCCCTGGGTGCCCTTGTAGGTCCGCCCCAGGCCGGCGATGTTGTCTGCGGCAATGCGCCCCTGCTTGTTGGCCGGTCCGGCCAGGGGGGCGTACACCGGCCGCCCGGTGCCGTACTGGACGGACTGCACCACGTCGCCCACGGCGTAAATGTGGGGGTCGGAGGTGCGCATGGCCCCATCCACCACAATGGCGCCCCGGTCGCTGAGCGCAAGGCCCGCCGCCCTGGCAAGGGCGCTTTCGGGGCGCACCCCCACGCCCAGCAGCACCATGTCCACATCGACGCTGCCCTGGCGCAGCAGGACATGCAGGCCGCCCCGGACGGGCTGGATGGATTCCACGCCGTTTTGCAGCAGCAGATTGATGCCCTGGCGCCGCAGGTACAGGTGCACGTCGGCGGCCATGTCGGCGTCCAGGGGGGCAATGGCGTGGTCCGCCAGCTCGGCCACGGTTACGCTAAGGCCCGCGTGGGACAGGTTTTCGGCCATTTCCAGCCCGATGGGCCCGGCGCCCACCACCAGGGCCCGCCTGGGGCGGTCGGTCTTTATAAAGGCCTCGATGCGGTAGGCGTCCGGGACGGTGCGCAGGGTAAACACCCGGGGGTCGTCCGCCCCGGGGAAGGGGGGGCGCACCGGCTCGGCGCCGGGGGACAAAATCAGGTTGTCGTAGCGCTCCACGTAGGTGACGCCCTGTTTCAGGTCCCGGACCTCCACCTCTTTTTCCCGGGGGCGCACGGCCAGCGCCTGGTGCCCGGTGCGCACGTCCAGGTTCAGCCGGCGGCGCAGGCTGCCGGGGGTCTGCAGGGTCAGGGCGCTTTTTTGGGTGATGACCCCGCCGACGTAATAGGGCAGCCCGCAGTTGGCGTAGGACACGTAGTCCCCCCGCTCCAGCAGGACGATTTCGGCGGTCTCGTCCAGCCTTCGGAGCCGCGCCGCGGCGGAAGCGCCGCCGGCCACCCCGCCGATGATGACGGTTTTCATATCAGGTCCCCTCCTTTGCACGGATGGATAATAGAGTACGCTAACAGCATACAGGCCCGCCCCGGGGGAATCTGTGACAACATCACCAAAAGCGCCGCCCCGGGGAAATTACCCCCACGGAAAAATGGGGCGACGCCCCATGGCCCGGTGTTTCTGTGGGGCATCACCGGAGGAAACGAGTCATTCCAGGATAGATTGCTCAAAAATTCTGCCAAAAATCAAATATAATTTGTTGATTACAGAAGCGAAAGTGATTGATTGTGTTGAAATTTGTAAATATTTATTGTAAAATGGATGTAAATGGAAAACAGGATGGCAGGCGGTCCGGCGGCCCGGGGCTTTCGGACGGCAAAAAAGGAGGATGTGCACATGACGCGGATGGATCTGGCAAGTCCGACGGAAGGGCGGGAGGAGGATGCCCAGCAGGGAAAGTACCTTATTTTTTCCATGGACGACCAGCTGTACGGCATAGAGATCCGCTGTATTACCGAGATCATTGGGGTCCCGCCCATTGCGGAGGTCCCCGAGATGCCGGAGTACATTAAGGGCGTGACCAATCTTCGGGGGAAAATCATCCCCGTCATGGATGCCCGGCTGCGCTTTCATAAGCCCGCCCGGGCCTACGACGACCGGACCTGCATCATTATTTTGAATGTGGGCGCCCTTTCCATCGGGCTGATTGTGGACAGCGTGGCGGAGGTGCAGGACATCGGGGCCGGGGAGATTTCTCCCCCGCCCGTCCTGGGCGGCCGGGAGCGCCGGCTGATTGGGGGCGTCGCCAGGGTCGGCGGCGGCGTAAGGCTGCTGCTGGACTGCCAAAGACTGCTGACCGGGGACGAGGAGGAACGGCTGGGCGCCATCGTCTGAAGGCCCCCGGGGCAGAGCGTGAGCGGAGAACCAAAATATGCGGCGTGTGTCCGTTTGGGAGGAAAGCATTGTGATGAAGAACTTGACCATCAGCAAAAAGCTTCTTGCCGGGTTTGGGATCATTCTTATTTTAATGATTCTGTCCGCCGCCATTTCGCTGTACGGCACCGGCAAAATCGGGGGGCAGGTGGATTTATACGGAGAGTATACAGTGCCCAACACCACGGCGGCCTGGTCCATGCGCCACGACCTTGTGTCCGCGGAGCGGCACATTTTGGAGGCCTTTGACGCCACCAGCACCCAAAACAGAAAGGTCAAGCTGGACTTGGCTTTGGCGGAAGGGGAGGCCGTGCTGAACACCCTGGAGGAATACGCCGGAAACCAGCAGGGCGCCGCGGGGGAGGTTGTTTACACCGTTCATCACAGTGGCGTGGTCCTTGCCCCCGAAGATGGCCCCG
>CALGIL010000088.1 GCA_937914895.1 uncultured Angelakisella sp. | reverse complement strand
TAGGAACATCCCCGTGCCCATCAGGGCCCCGCCAAACAGAATCTCCCGCACCACCGGCAGGTTCCGGGCCGTCACGCTCCAAAAGCTCTCCTCCAGCAGGTAAGGGGCAAGGGCGACGGTGACCCCGCCCACCAACAGGAGGGAAAAGGTATACAGCAAAAATAAAATTCCCGTAATGGGGTAGCCGCCCCGATGCTTGACAATCTGCATCCAGCTGCCCCACATGGTGGCGGCCAGCAGGGTGAGCGCCACCGCCAGGTCAGTCGAAAAATATACAGTCATGGGTTTTCTATTTGTCTCCTCACTTTGCGCCGCCCCCTAACGCCCCCGGGCGGTTACAGGCAGGTTACCGCGTATGGAATGTCCTGCCCGCCCATGGGGTCCAGGAGGTAAATCCCCTGGGAGTGGCCCAGGACAAGCTCCCCCTCCTGGATGATGAAGTCCAGCGGGCGGCCGCAAAGGGCCGCTGCCGAATGGGCGGCGGCAGCCTCCGGCGCCCCCTGCCAGGCGTAATTCGTCCGGGGCGGAAAAATCCGCTCCAGGTCGTCTAAAATATCCTCGTGGCCCAGGGGGTCCCAAAAGGAGGTGACCAGCACCCCCGCGGTGGGGCTTTTGCTGCAGACCACACAGACGCCCTCCCGGACGCCGCTTTGGGCCACCGCCTCTTTTACCTGCCCGGTAATGTCGCACAGCGCGGGGGCTGTGGTTGCCGCCGTGTTTTGTATGACCATTTTCATCCCTCCTGCGGTACTTCAATGTTGCTGGCGCCAATGCTGCTGCCCACGGGGGAGCGCTTTTGGGGCGAATCCTCCCCCCGGAAGTAGGGATCCCCCCGCAGCGCCGCCACATAGGCGGCCAGCAGCGCCCCGGGCAGGTAGCCCAGCAGCGGCATCAGGAAGGGGTAGCCCTCCGGCGGCTCCGGCAGGGTGCAGACCGTCACCCCGCTGTCGGGCTTCAGGTTGTAATCCTGGGCGACACCATTGGTAATCAGCAGCACCGGCCGGCCCACCCCGGCGGCCTGGAACACCGTTTCGGCAATGCGGGAGCGGTTGTTCTCCCGCACATTGGACACGACGATGGTGCCGATGCGCCCGGCGTCGTGGGCAAAGTAGTTGACATGGCACCAGTCCTCGCTGTCCACGGTGGGGGCAATGTCCCCCGTCACCTCCACAAACTTGGCGGCAATAAAGCTGGCGGTGGAAAAGTCGATGTTGTCCCCCACCGCCTCATAGGCGGCAAAGTCCTTCCACCGCTGGGCCAGGGCCCAGGCGGTGTCGTCCAGCCCCGGGAACGCCCTGCCAAA
>CALGIL010000087.1 GCA_937914895.1 uncultured Angelakisella sp. | reverse complement strand
GGCCGGGCTGCTCCACGTCTTCGGCGGGCCGCTGCTCAACCCCATGCTGGCCGCCGCCGCCATGAGCCTTTCCTCCATTTCGGTGGTGGGCAACGCCCTGCGCCTAAACGGCTTTCGGGTCAAGGACCAATGACCTACGGGGAGGTGGCCGAGGCCGTCTTTCTGTGCCGTCCCAACCGGTTTGTGGCCCACTGCCGCCTGGGGGACGGCACGGAGGTAATTGCCCACGTGCCCAACACCGGCCGCTGCCGGGAGCTGCTGGTGCCTGGGGTCCGGGTCTGGCTGACGGACCACCTGGGCGCCCCCCGCAAGACCCGGTATTCCCTGGTGGCGGTGGACAAAGGGGGGTTGCTCATTAACATCGACAGCCAGGCCCCCAACCGTGTGGTGGAGGAGGCTTTGCGGTCTGGGGCGCTGCGCCTGACCGACGAGCCACCCACCCTGGTCCGCCGGGAGTATGTCTACGGGGACAGCCGCCTGGATTTTTACCTGGAGGCCCCCGGCCAGCGGGTGCTGGCGGAGGTAAAGGGGGTCACCCTGGAGCGGGACGGCGTGGCGGCTTTTCCCGATGCGCCCACCCTGCGGGGGCTGCGCCACGTCCGGGAGCTGACCGCTGCCGCTGCCCGGGGCTATGGCGCCGCCGTGGTGTTCCTGCTGCAAATGGAGGGGATGAACGTGTTTACCCCCAACGACGAGGCCCAGCCGGAATTTCGTCCGGCCCTGGCCCAGGCCCGCCAGGCCGGGGTGGTGGTTCAGGCGTGGGAAAGCCATGTTACCCCCGATGGAATCACCCTGGCGGGGCGGATTCCCGTGGACATATGATTGCGATTTGTAAAATTTATAAAAATAGTACGAAAAGTATAACAGAGGAGTCTTCCACGGAAGGCTCCTCTTTGGCATAGCGGGGAACAGACGCCGGTTTCCGCCGGTCCGGTCACTGACTGGCCCCGTACAGGTCCATCAGCCGCCGGCGGATGTCCTTCCGCCGCGCCAGGGTCTGCGCCCGGTCCACGGACCAGCTGCCATCCGGGTCCTGGGTCAGGCAGTCCCCCTCCTGGACGCCCCCCGGCAGCAGGACCCTGGGGATTTTAAGGAAGCGGGGATCCTGTTCTTCCTCACTCTGCTCGCAGACGGCGTACTCGCCCTCAAAGCGGTCCACAATGGTCAGCATGGGTCCAAGGCCTCCTGTCTTTTAAACGTGTGCGCCGCGGCTACTTTGCCGTGGACACCGACAGCTGGTCGCCGTCGGTGACAAAGACGGCCGCGCCGTCCAGGTCGGTGCGGTAAATGGGAATGCCCCGGCTTCGCAGGCGCTCCAGCACCTCGTCGTGGGGGTGGCCGTAGTCGTTGTCCGCCCCGCAGGAGATGACCGCGTAGTCGGGGTCCACCGCCTTCAAAAAGTCCCGGGAGGAGGAGGTATTGCTGCCGTGGTGGCCCACCTTAAGGACGTCGGCCCGCAGGGGGACACCGCTGGCCAGCAGGTCCTTTTCGGCCTTTGCCTCCATATCCCCGGTCAAAAGAAAGCTGTGCCGGCCAAAATCCACCCGGCAGACCAGGGAGCTGTTGTTGAGGTCGTCGTAGGTCTTTTGGGGACCCACAATGGTCAGCACCCCGCCGCCGCCCAGGTCGTAGGTATCCCCCACCCGGGCCTCCGCCGTGGGAATTTGATGCTTGCCCAGATAGGTGACCAGCTTTTCGAAGGAGACGGTGGTGGGGGTCAGTTCCTCGGGGATGGGGGCCAGCAGCACCCGGGCGGTGGGCATGCCGTCCATGACGGCCCGCATCCCGCCAAAGTGGTCGTTGTGGGGGTGGGTGTTGATGAGGATGTCGATGCCGTCCACCCCCAGCTTTCGCAGATAGGACAGAATGCCGGGGGCGGCGTCGCTGACCGAGGCGTCCACCAGAATGGTTTTGTCGCTGCCCCGGATCAGGATGCAGTCCCCCTGGCCCACGTCCAGCACGTGGACCTCCAGGGTGCCCTCCGTGGGCCCCGGGGCCACCGCCCCGGCGGCCAGATTGCCGTCCAGCAGGGCGCCCATAAAATCGTCGATGCCGGCAAAGCCAAACAGATGCAGGGCCGCCTCAAACAGGGCCAAAAGGATGATGATGACCATCCAAACCCGAAAGCTCTTTCTGCTTTGCTGCCGCTGTACCCGTTTCAAGTCTGTGTGTCCTCCTCGTTGCTGTCATTTCTCTCCGGTGCTGCCGCCTGTTCCAGTTCCTCCGCCAGCCGCGCCAGCACCCAGGTGTCCCGCCGGGTCCAGGGGGGACAGTCCCCCGACGCCAGCAGGTGGCTGTTGGCCGTCCAGGCCTCCCGGGGCGGCACCACCGCCAGCCGGTATCCGTACTCCCGCTCATAGTCGTCCTGGTGGGTGGGGCCGATTTTGCCGTCGGTCTCACACCAGTAATAATAGGAATACTGCTCCAAAAGGGTGTCCGGCTCCAGGGCGGCGCGGCGCTCTATGGTAAAGCCGTAGGGGCGGATGGTGTCCGGCAAAACGGCAAGGCCCCCCTCCTCCCGCACCTCCCGGAGCAGGGCCGCCGGGAGGTCCTCCCCCTCCTGGACGCCGCCCCCCAGGAACTTATACTCCCCATACCGCCGGCTGCGGATGAGGACAAGGGCATCCCCCCGCCGGATGACGGCCCGGGCCGCGCGGCGCAGGGTGGTATGGGCAAGGCGGCCCAGCCCTTCTTCCTCCAGGGTATGCAGCAGAACCATGGGGCCACCTCCGCCTTTGTTGATTTTTCTATTGTACCACGCCCGGGACCCGGCGGCAATATGCCCCGCCCTGCCCGACAAAAAAACCGTTGCTTTCCGGCCCCAAAACGGATATGCTGAAGAAAGAATGCGAAGAGGGGGAGGCTGTCCCATGGTTTATACCGTCACTTTAAATCCCGCCCTGGACTACATTGTCCACCTGGACCGTCTGCGTCCGGGCCGCACCAACCGCAGCACCGGGGACAGCATCCTCTTTGGCGGCAAGGGGACCAATGTCTCGGTAATCCTGGGGCGGCTGGGGGTGCCCAGCGTGGCCCTGGGCTTTTTGGGGGGCTTTACCGGCCGGGAGATTCAGCGGCAGATGGAGGAGGCGGGCCTTGTCCAGGATTTTTGCCAGGTGGAGGGAAACTCCCGCATCAACCTGAAGGTGAAGGGGGAGGAGGAGACCGAAATCAACGGGACCGGCCCCGCCGTTACCCCCGGGGACCTGGACCGCCTGTTTGCGAAGCTGGACCTGCTGGGGCCGGGGGATACCCTGGTGCTGGCCGGGTCGGTGCCGCCGTCGGTGCCCCGGGATATTTACGAGGCCATTCTGGCGGGACTGGAGGGCCGGGGGGTGCGGGCGGCGGTGGACGCCGAGGGCAGCCTGCTGCGTCGGGTGCTGAGGCTTCGCCCCTTCCTCATCAAGCCCAACCACCTGGAGCTGGGGGACCTGTTCGGGCAGACCCTGCGGACCCCGGAGGACGTCGTCCGCCACGCAAGGCTCCTCCAGGGGGAGGGGGCCCGCAATGTCCTGGTCTCCA
>CALGIL010000086.1 GCA_937914895.1 uncultured Angelakisella sp. | reverse complement strand
GGCGCCGTCCTCATCGGTGGTCCGGGCGCCTCCGGAAAGATACCCCACATACATGGGCACCAGGGGCAAAACGCAGGGGGAAAAGAAGCTGAGCAGCCCCTGCAAAAATACCGTCAGCACCGGTACGCTGATGTCAACCGTAAGGCCCACTTGAATTCCTCCCTCAAAATGCCGCCGACTGCTCCGCCCCGGAAAAGGGCTTGAGAACTGATTATAACCGGGATGGGCAGAAAACACAAGAATAAAAGGGGCCGCCCCCGGCAAAGGCCGGGGGCGGCGCAGGCTGTCAAAAAGCGATTGTGCAAGATAAAGCACCGGGGGAGATTGTGTGAAAGGGGGCGGAAAGCCCGCGCTATGGCCGTATGGCAAGGGTGGAAATCCGGCAGAGCCCCAGGCTGTCGGCCAGGGCGGCGCACTCCTCCACACTGGGGCAGAGGAGGTCGTCCACCGTGTGGGCGTCCGAATTGACCAGACAGCGCAGGCGGTAGGCCCTGGCGTCCTCCCAGACCGGGGGACAGGGGTAGTTGCGCTTGTAATGCTGGCCGTTGGCGTTCAGCTCCACCGGGATGTCCAGCTCCTGGCACAAAGCAAAAATTTGTGCCATGGCGCTTTTGACGTGCCGGTCGTATACCTTGTAACCGGCCATGAACACATCGGGGTGGGCCAGAAAGTCAAACATCCCGGTCCTAAGGCCCGCGCAGACGTCGTCGGCATACCGCGCCAGCTGCCCGGGCTGGGTAAGGGCAAAGTTGTCCCAGACGTGGTCGCTGCTGCGGTGCTGGCCCAAAATTAAAAGGCGGTAGCCGTATTCCTCGCGGAATTTGCGGTAGGAATCCAGCATCTCCGGATAGTATTCGCACTCAAAGCCCTTGATGATACGGAGCTTTCCCCGGTACTGTTCCACCAGGCGGTCCAGCTCCTCGTTGAAGGCGGGGAATTCGTCGTACTGCATGCGCCGGGGGTCCGGGTCGCCCAAAAGGGGCACGTGCTCGGTAATGGCCAGCTCCTGCAGGCCGCCCTCCAGGGCGCGGAGAATATATTCCTCCAGCTCGCCGGTGCCGTGGTGGCACCAGCGGCTGTGGGTGTGGTAATTTGCCGTCATATCCCGCAAAGCCCCCCATACAAGGAAATCAGGTCCTGGGGCAGGTCGCTTTCCACCAGGTCCACGCCCAGCTCCAGCGCCCGCCGCAGGCGGGCCTCGTCGTTGACCACCGACCCGTCGGCGTAATAGCCCCCCCGGTGCAGGGCGTCCACCAGCTCCCGGCTTAGGTTGTCCAGGTAGCAAAGGTAGATTTGGGCCTGCATTTCCTCCATCAGCCGCACCGGGTCCCGGGGCACAAAGGGGACAATCAGCCCCAGGGCCGTCTGGGGGGCCAGCTCCTTTACCTGCCGCAGGGTGCGGTAGTCGGTGCTGAAGACAAAGCCGAAATCCCCAAACCGGTAGCGGTTCAAAAGCTCCGCCAGCCGCTTTGCCAGCAGGGGCATGGTGGCGGACATCTCCAGCAGATGGCATTTTACCTCCAGGGCGGGGGGCAGGTCGTTTTGAAAGCACCAGCCCAGCACCTCGTCCAGGGTGTCGATCTCAAAGGAGCCCTTGAGCTGGTCCACGGTGTAGTCGCGGATTCTGCCGGAGAGGGGGGACTTTTCCGAAAGGTCAAGGTCGTGGTACACCACAAGCTCTCCGTCCCCGGTCAGCTGCAGGTCCACCTCGATGTGGGAAAGCCCCTTGTCCGTTACCCGCTGGAAGTTGGGGATGGTGTTGGGCCGCGCGTCCCCGGACCGGTGGCCCTGGTGGCCGCCGATGAGGAGGCGCTTTCCCGCGTTTTGGCGCAGATTGTCCAGTAAATTCATCCTCAGCCCTCCATTGCCAGATTCAGGCCCGTTTCGGCGTCAAAGATATTCAGGTGCAAAAGCTCCAGGTGGACGGCCCCCTCCTCCTGACGGATGGTGCGGTAGCGCTCGGCGTCGGCCTCCGCCAGGGTGACTCGGACAAAGTTTTCCCCCACAAGGCCCGACAGCATCAGCTCCTTGCCCAGGTTTTCCACAATTTGCAGCCCCATGGGCACCCTGCCGGGGGCGGCCTGGTCGTGCACCGCAATCTGGTGGGGCCGCACGCCGATTTTGACGGCGCGGCCCATGCTGCCCGCGGCCTTTGCGGCAAGCTCTCCGGCGAGGGGCAGGCGGAAGGCCTTGCCCGCAAGACAGGGGGCAGCGGCGTCCCCCTCCACCCTGGCATCGATGAAGTTCATGGGGGGGTTGCCCATAAAGTTTGCCACAAACAGGTTGATCGGGTAGTGGTACAGGACCTCGGGGGTGTCAAACTGCTGGATGCGGCCGTTGTCCAGGATGGCAATTTTATCGGCGATGGCCATGGCCTCCTCCTGGTCGTGGGTGACGATGATGGAGGTGAGCCCCAAATCCTGCTGGATGCGCTTGATCTCGTCCCGGATCTCAATTTTAAGGCGGGCGTCCAGGTTGGACATGGGCTCGTCCAGCAGCAGGATCTTCGGCTCCTTGACCAGGGCCCGGGCCATGGCCACCCGCTGCTGCTGCCCGCCGGAAAGCTGGGCGGGCCTGCGCTCCAGCAGATGCTCAATCTGCAGCTTTTTCGCCGTCTCCCGGGCCTTTTGGTGGCGGGCTTCTTTATCCACGCCCTTTTGCTTTAGGGGGAAGGCGATGTTGTCAATGACCTTCATGTGGGGGTAAAGGGCGTAGGACTGAAACACCATGCCGATGTTCCGGTCCTTGGGGGCCAGCCCCGTGACGTCCCTGTCGTCAAAAAAGATTTTCCCCTCGGTGGGCTCCAGCAGCCCCGCCACACAGTTGAGGGTGGTGGTTTTGCCGCAGCCGCTGGGGCCCAGCAGGGCCACAAAGGTGGCCTCCTCAAAGGTCAGGTCCAGCTTTTCCAGGGCGACGGTGCCCTTGTCAAATTCCTTGCGCAGTCCTTCAATGCGAATCATATCCCTTTTCCTCCCCCAATATTGCCCTGCATCAGCTGCTTTTGCGAAATAAAGAAGAAAATCAGCACCGGCAGCATATAGATGAGCGCCATGGCGGCAAACACGCCGTAGTCGGCAATCATCTGGTCGTTGCGGCTGAGCACCCGGATGTAGGTGGCCAGCACCGGCGTCTTGGAGTTGAAGATGAGGGTGTTAAACAGCAGGTAGTTGGACCAGGCGCTCATAAAGGAAAACAGGCTGATGGAGGCGATGCCCGGCTTTACCATGTGGATGACCACCTGGAAAAAGGCGGTCAGGCGGTTGCAGCCGTCCACCAGGGCGGAATTTTCGATGTCCGCGGGCACGGCGCTGAAGAAGTTGCGGATGATAAAGGTGGAGCCGGGCAGCCGCAGGGCGATGGCCGCCAAAATGACCCCCTGGAGGCTGTTGACAAGCTTCAGGGTCATAAGCACATACAGGACGCCGATGAGCAGCAGCATGCCGGGGAAGAGGCGCAGGGCCAGCAGGGAAAAGGTGATGACCTTTTTGCCCCGGAAATCCAGCCGGGCCAGGGCATAGCCCGCCATGCAGCTGATAATCACCTCGCAGAGGGTGACCACCACGGTAAAGACCACCGAGTTGCGAAAGGCGGGGCCCATGGGGGGCACCGTGTACTGGGAAAGGCGGATCTCCCCGGTGAGGAACCGGAAGTTGCCAAGGGTCAGCTCCCCCGTGGCGGAATCCAGAAAGGCGTTGCGGAAAAAGGCCAGATAGATAAAGAGGATGGGAATGCTGACCAAGATCATGATGAGGATGGCGTTGCGTTCCCGCCTGCGGTCGTGGAGGGTGCCGGCGGCGGATTTCTTCATTGGAGGGCACCCCCTTCGTTTTGGCGCCGGGACGCCCGCGCAATGAGCAGCATAAGGACCATGACCACTACAATAAGCACCACCGAAATGGCGGCGCCAAAGCCGTACTGCTGGTCCACAAAGGCCTTGTGGTAGGCCGACAGGGCCCACACCTCCGAGCGGATGCCGGGGCCGCCGTTGGTAATCAGCAGGATGGTGACATAGTCGGTCAGCAGGCCCAGGGCCTCCCACAGGGCGATAAAGCTGATGTGGTAGCGGATGTTGGGCAGGATGATGCTGAAGACAATGGACATCTCGCTGGCGCCATCCACCCGGGCGGCCTTAAACTGGTTTTCCGGGATGCTTTTGATGGCACTGGAAAACACAATGGTCCCGTAGGCCATGCTGGTAAGGACGGTGGCGATGATGACCACGGGGAAGGGGTAAAGGGCGATCCAGTTGTGGGGGGCGGCCCCAAACAGCCCGGCGGCAATGCGGTTGAGAAGGCCGCTGCCCGAGGCGTCCAGCACCCAGATCCACAGCACCGAATACACCACGGCGGGGGTGATCATGGGGATCATAAGGACGGCCTTAAAAAATTCGCCCACCCGCTGGTTTTGGATGAAATAAGTGACCACAACGGCCAAAAAGAGGTCCAAAAGCACCACACAGACAATGGTGACCCCCACAAACAGCACCGTGTTGCGGGCAACGACCAGGGTGTTGGGGTCCTTAAACATACGGATAAAGTTATCAAAGCCTTTAAATTCCCAGACAAAGCTGGAATCCAGATTGGTAAAGGCCATGGCCACCGTCACAATTGCCGGCACAATATACAGCACTGTGACAAAGACCAGAAAAGGGGATAAAAACGCATAGGCTTGTGCATTCCTGCGTCCCACCGCCGCACCGTCCTTTCATACGGAAATGATTTGGGGAAAGCCCACGGCGACCGTGGGCTTTCCGCCAATGGACTGTATGGGCCCGCTTACTGGAAGAGGATGGAGTCCGCGTCCAGGTTCAGTTCCAGCTGGGTCTTCATGTCTTTGACAGCCGCCTCGGGGGTAATCTGTCCCAGCTCCAGCTGAACGATCTGCTTGTGGAGCTCGCTGGTGTAGGTGTTCAGCCCCTCGATGGAGGGGGCGGTCACGCCGTAATCGGTCATGTAGGTAACTTCCTTCAGCACCGGGTTTTCGGTGAGTATGGGGTTTTCGTTGGCGCTCTTGACCGAGGACAGGGTCAGGATGGTGGAGGCATGCTTGGCCAGCTCCTCGCTGGAACCGTCGGCCAGCTCCTTAAAGAGGTCCATGCAGATCTCGGGGTACTTGGTCCGGGAGCTGATGCCCATGCCCTGGGGCGCCACCGAGGCAAAGGGCTTGTCGTTCTGCTCGCTTTTGGGGAACAGGGCAAAGGAGACGCTTTCCACCAGCTCCGCGGGGGTCATGCCGCCGGCATTGGCCACGTAGGTGGAGGAGTAGAGGGGGCCGTAGTAGGCAAAGGCCTCGCCGGTGGCCACCATTTTGTTGATGGTGTCCCAGCCCATCTGGTTGAGGTCGGGCGGGGTGATCTTGGTGGTGTTGGCGTTGTCATAGGTAAACTGGAAGAAGCGGGTCAGGCCGGCCTCGTCAAAGACCAGGGTGCCCTCATCGTTATAATAGCTGCCGCCCAGCACCTGCAGAATATCCAGGAAGTCGGGGCCGCGGCCGGGACGGTGGGCAAGGCCCCATTTGGCGCCGCCTTTGGCCTGCACCTCGGCGGCCAGGTCCATAAACTGCTCAAAGGTAAACTCTCCGCGCTCGATCTGCCCGGGCAGCGCGGCAATCTGCTCCTCGGTCCAGCCGATGGCGGCAAGGCCGGCCTTGTTGTAGTACATCACGCGCACGGGCATATCAAAGGGCATCCCGTAAATTTTTCCGTCCACGGTATAATGCTCAAAGATGCCGTCCACAAACTTGTCGCTTTTCAGCTCCGAAAGGTCCATGAGCATACCGGCCTTGACAAAGCCGAAAATGTTGTCGCTGTCCAGGGAGAAAATGTCGGGGGCGTCGCCGCTTTTGTCGGCAAAAACCAGGTTGTTGTGGTACTCGGTCCAGTCGATGCGCTGGTAGTCCTTCTCAAACTCGATTTTTACGTTGCGGCCCTCGGCGGCGTAACGCGCCATCAGGCGGTCGGCGGCGGCAACAACCGCGTCGGGGATGGTGACAAAATCCATGTTGTGGGAGATTTTCAGGACAACATGCTCTTCGCCCCCCGGGGCGGCGCTGCCGGACTGGTCGGTGCCGCCTCCGCCGCATCCGGCCAAAAGCCCGATGGCGAGAAAAACGGACAGAATCAGACAGAGATGCTTTTTCATACGCTTCCTCCACTTTTTTGCTTCTCATGCAATGTTTTATCCGGGCTTGCGATGGCAGCTGTTAGGCTGCACGTCCCGGACGTGGTCATTATAACAAAAAAAGAGAAAATTGTCATCTTTTTTAAACTG
>CALGIL010000085.1 GCA_937914895.1 uncultured Angelakisella sp. | reverse complement strand
CAAAGAGGGTTTGGGGTAACACCCCATAGAGTAAAAAAGATAACTTTGGCTAAAAACAGGCCCCGCCCGGCAGGGCAAAAAAACCCCCGGAGGGAACCCCCCTTGTCAGCGGTAAAAAAAAACCCAAAATATTAGACGATAAAAAATGAGAAGCCATGCGGCTCCTCACTTTTTGTCGTCCCCGGGCTTTTTGGTGGGGCTGACCCCGATGTCGCTGCCCCACACCGCGGCGGGGGCCAGGGCGTCCCGGCCATACTTGCCCCGCACCCGGTCCACGGCGGATTCCAGCCGGGCATAGCGCCTGTGCAGGTCCTCGTCCTCCTCGGGGTACAGGGACAGCTGGCCCTCCTCCCCTGTGGTCAGGCCGGCGGCGGTGATGGTGATGAGGCGGATGGGGTCCTCCATGCGCCAGCTGTCCCGGATGATCTCCATGGCGGCCCGGGCGATCTCCCGCCCCAGGTCGGTGGGCCTGTGCAGGCCCCGCTGGCGGGAGATGACCCGGAACTCCGGCGTCTTGATCTGCACCTGCACCGTCTGGCACAAAAGGCCCTGCCGGCGCAGGCGGGTGGCCACCGAATCGGCCAGGGACGCCACCCCGGCGGCAATGTCCTCCTCCCCCACCAGGTTGCGGCGGAAGGTCATGCCGTTGCCCACCGATTTTACCTCCGGGGTGTCCCCGGCCGCCCGCACCGGGCTGTCCTCCTCCCCCCGGGCATAGGCCGACAGCTGTTCCCCCAGCTTGCCCAGGGACGCCCGCAGCAGGTCCTTGTCGGCGGCGGCCAGCTGGCCAATAGTGCGAATGCCCAGCTTGCGCAGGGACTGCTCCGACGCCTTGCCCACATACAAAAGGGCGGACACCGGCAGGGGCCACACCCTTTCCCGGTAATTCTCCCGGGAAAAGACCGTGGTGGCGTCGGGCTTTTTATAATCGCTGCCCAGCTTGGCAAAAATTTTGTTAAAGCTGACCCCCACCGAGATGGTCAACCCCGTCTCCCGGCGGACCTCCGCCCGCAGGCGGTCCGCAATGGCGGGGCCGTC
>CALGIL010000084.1 GCA_937914895.1 uncultured Angelakisella sp. | reverse complement strand
GATGTGCTTGAGAAGAAAGCAAGCGGCGCTTTTGGCGGCGACGGCATCCGGCAGGAGGAAGAGCGGCCCCTTACGGATTTTGACGTGAGCCTGTACTGGGCGGATGACCGCGAAACCCCGGTGAGAACGGTGCAGACTGGGGAGAGCGGAACATACAAGTTTGAAAACCTCCAGCCCGGCACCTATGTGGTGGGCATTTCCGCGGTGGAAGGGGACCAGGACCGGGACACCTACCTCCTGCCCGTTGCCGGGGTCACCGGCGACAACCACTTTGCGGACTTTAACGACGACTATACCACCGTCTACTCCCGGGCCATTGTCATGGACGAGGATACCCGGGTCACCGGTGTGGACGCCGGGCTGCGCACCCCGCCGGAGGTGCGGCCCACAGCCGCAACGGAGACGGCCAGCAGCTATGCCGCCCTGGTGTCGGCCATTGCCAATGTGGACGATGGCGGGACAATTGTAATTGGACAGAATTTTAACATACCCGCCGCCCTGACCATCCCAGTTGGCAAGACCATTACCATTACCTCTGCCGCCGGCGGGCCCTATACCATTACCCATACCACACTGGGGAACAAAAGTACTGGGTATCACTTCCTGGTCAGCGGCTCCCTGACGCTGAACAACATTGTACTGTCGGGCATGGGTCATACCGTTGCCAGCGGCGGCGACAAGGTAAACGGCGGGGTATATATCAACAAGAGTGGCACCACACTGACCATGGAGTCGGGTGCAAAGATTACAAACTGTTATACCGCTGAAAATGGCGGCGGTGTCATGGTGGGAATGCAGGGCAACTTCCACATGACAGGCGGCGAAATCACCCGGAACATTGCAAAGACAAACGGCGGCGGGGTGTATATTGATATATTTGCCACCGCAACAATAGACGGCGGCGAAGTATCCGGGAACAAAGCAAATGTAACCGGCGGCGGTGTCTTTGTGGGCCTGAATGGTAAGTTGACCCTGACAGACGGCAAAATCATCAATAACAGCGTCCTGGTAGATGACGGCACCAACGGCAACGGCGGCGGCGTCTACGCGGCAGGCGCCATTACCATGGAGGGCGGCGAAATTTCTGGGAACACGGCGGTCAGGAACGGCGGCGGCGTCCATATGGGCGCCACTGGGTCCCTGACCATGACCGGGGGAACAATCTCCGGGAATACGGCGGCGGTGGAGGGCGGCGGCATTTACACGGGAAGCCGCAGCTATGCCAACCCCGCCAATACAGGCAGTTATAGCAACCTTGAACTGTCCGGCTCCGCAACGGTAGAGGGCAACACGGCGGTCACTTACGAGCCCCCCTGCAACTACCTGGACTTTACCAACCGGACCAACAAACCCTTTGACGGGTTGCTGCTGGACAACGACAACATCAACTATCATGGCGAAAATCATGCGGTCACCTACAAGGTTAACAACACAACCGGTACCTCCGACAAGTACCAACAGGTGCCTTCTCCGGGCAACAATGCCAACCTGTACACCCAGGCAGAGGCAGGATTCACGGCTGCGGATGGGGCCATCCAGCCGGGCATGGAGGTATTCGTTGACTGGAATACCGAGCCGGACGGGAGCGGTACTTCCTATTCCCCAAGCCAGGCGATAACCCTTACCAAAAACCTCACCCTGTACGCCCAGTGGAGGGGCAACCGGTATATCGTCAGCAAGGACGCGGGCGGCGTGGTCCTCGGGTCCTATCACTGGCTGAAGGATGCGGTGGCCGCCTGCCTGCCCAATCATGAGCCCTGCACCATTACGGCCACCCAGGACGACACCGCCATGGGCACGGTGGTCACGGTTCCCGCTGACAAGGTGATTACCCTTACCTCGGACGGCGAGCTCCGTACCATTACCCAGACGACAGTACATAGAGCCAACGGCCGGCATCTTTTGGTAGCGGGCAAGCTGACGCTGGAGAAGATTGTCCTGGCAGGTACCGGCATCAATGTTTACACACAGATTACAACAAACGGTGGAATCGAAGTAGAAACCGGCGGCGGGCTGGAGATAAGGGACGGCGCAAAAATTACCAAATGCTTCTCCTCTGACGGCGGCGGCGGCGTGTATATGAACGACACTACCTTCCTGAACATAGATGGCGGCGAAATTGTCAGCAATGTTGCGTTGAATAAAGATGCGAAGCCTAGCAGCATAGTAGCCCGTGGTGGTGGTGTCTATGTAGGGAAAGATGTAGACTTTGTGATGTATGACGGAAAAGTCTCTGGGAACAGATCGAATGGTCACGGCGGCGGCATCTATTTAAGCCAGTATAGCCGCTTTACCATGATGGATGGTGAACTGAACAACAATACGGCAGAGGGCGGCAGCGGTGGCGGACTTTGTAATGAGTACTACTCTGGTTCGTACCCGTATGCGCCCGGATTTGTCAAGATACAGGGGGGGGAGATTTCATGGAATGTGTCGTCCAGCGGCGGCGGACTTTCTCTGAGCGCAGACCCCTTCACCATGAGCGGCGGCACCATCTCCAACAACGAGGCATATTTCTCCGGCGGCGGCATCGGTACAACAGCACCCTCTGAGATGTCCGGCGGTCTTATCACCAAAAACAAAACAACTCTTGCATCGACCTTTTTTGGCGGCGGCGGCGTTTATTCCTTTGGTGCGTTCACCATGTCTGGCGGGACAATTTCTGAAAATACTACCGCGGGTACTGGCGGCGGTGTCCATATGGAAGACAATGGACCAACTGCATCTTACAAGCCAAACTTTACGATGAAAGGCGGTATCATCACCAAAAATACCGCAAACGGTCCCGGTACTGGCAACTGGATGAATAGCGGCGGCGGCGGCGTCTATCTGGGTTCTACTGCCCCATTCACCATGACAGGCGGAACAATTTCTGAAAATACGGTAATCAACGGCAGCGGCGGCGGTATTCATCTGAGGGATGGGAGCAAATTTGTCATGGACCCAGACCCTGCGGGGCCAGGTGCTAAGGTCATAAACAATGAAGCAGATTCCCATGGCGGCGGTATTGTTGCAGTCGGTGCGAATGCCAAAGTAGAGATAATGGATGGGGAGATTTCTGAGAATAAGGCAGAAAAAGACGGCGGCGGGATTTATATAGACTCCGCCTCCGCCACCCTTACGATGCACAAGGGCAGCATTACCCGGAACACAGCGAAGAATGCTGGCGGCGGTGTTTGCACAGTAGGGGCATTTACCATGCATGATGGTGCCATCACCCACAACAAAGCGCTGGATGGCCTTTATGGTCAAGGCGGCGGTGTTACGACCGCAAATGTCTTTACAATGAAGTCTGGGATGATTTCGCAAAACACGGCGGCAACCGATGGCGGCGGTGTCTTTGTGAGATTGGGTGCCGGTTCTGCCCTTGTTATGGAGGGCGGGACAATCTCCGGCAACACAGCGGGTACCGACGGCGGCGGAATTTTCTATGCCGATGCCTACCCCTATGCCAACCCTGTCAGTACCGGCAAGTATAAAAATCTGAGCATCGCCAGCGGTGCGGTGGTGCAAAACAACACGGCGTCCCAGGTCTTCGTCCCCCCTGTCAACCGCCAGGCCTTTACAAGTCGGGCAACCAACCCCTTTGACGGGACGCTGCTGGACAACAACAACATCAACTACAAAACCCCCCCGGTGGACGTGACCGTCGCCAAGACGGTACAGGGCGCCGCCGGTGACCGCAACAAGATGTTTACCTTTACCATCACGGTAGAGGATGCAGACGGCAACCCCCTGCCCCAGGGGACCGAATTCACCTACACAGGCGGGACCACCGTGTCCGGCGTGGCATCTCCGGGAGGGGGTACCCTTAGGCTGAACAATGCGGGCAGCGCCACCTTCCAGCTCAAGCATGGGCAGACCATCACCGTAGAAAACATCCCGTATACATACAAGGTGTACATTGCGGAGACTGCCGATGTGCGGTACACCACCACCTACACGCTGGATGGAGGGTCTTCGGTGACGGATACGGACACAGGTCCGGTGGCCCTGGTTGACGGCGGCGACGACCGCAGAGTTGACTTTGTAAACACCCGCATCACCGTGGTGGAGACCGGGGTGTCCGACGGCATGACAGGGGCCGCGGTGCTGCCTGGGCTGCTGCTTCCGCTTTTGGCGGGTACCGCGTTTGCGGCAAGCCGGAAAGCGAGGCGCAAGCGCCATGGATAACGCAAACCCCATGGACGCGGCGCCGCGGGAGGCGCCCGCCAAACCCCAGGGCGGACGGGGCCACCCCCTGCTCCGGGAGCTGCTGGCCCTGCTGCTGAAGATTGCGGGGGTCGCGCTGGCGGTTATGCTGCTGTTTACCTTTGTGTACGGCCTGCACCGCAACCTGGACCCGGCCATGGACCCGGCCGTCAAGGACGGAGATTTGGTCATCTTCTACCGGCTGGATAAGAACTATGTCTTTGGCGACACGCTGCTGCTGGACTTTCAGGGCAAGCGCCAGGTGCGCCGGGTGGCCGCCACGGCCGGCGATACGGTGGACATTACCCAGGACGGCCTTGTCATCAACGGCGCGCTGCAGCAGGAACCGGCCATCTATGAGCCCACACGCAGGTACGAGACAGGGGTGACCTTTCCCCTGACCGTGGGCGAAGGGCAGGTCTTTGTCCTGGGCGACGCCCGGGAAAATGCCACCGACAGCCGGGTATACGGCCTGGTAGAGGTCAGGGACACCCTGGGGAAGGTTATGGCCATTCTAAGAAGACGGAGTATATAGCATGGGGAAGGGCGCCGCCCAAAGCCACTCCCATGGTTATATAAAGCTATTAAACGAATAAGGAGATAAGATGATGAAGTGCAGTAAGACTTTTAAATCGCTGCTGTCGCTGACATTGGCAGCGGTCCTGTGCCTGGGCGGCATGACAGCCGCCTTTGCAGATCCGGGTCCTGCTGGGAACGATGATGTACACATTCAAAAGGTACTGCAAACGCCCCAGGGTACGCCCATTCCCGCCGCCGCAGGGTTCAGCTTCTACTTCGACTTTACGGCCAAGTACTACGACACAGATGGGAATACGCTGGTCAACGGCGTGCAGATGCCCATCCCCAATGCCATTCAGATTGACGTTCTCAGTACGGACACCCCTGTGACCAACACCGGACTGGACACCTATACCAAGGCATCCGGCAAGATTTTTGACGGCGTCGCCTGGACAGCTCCCGGTATGTACGTCTATGAAATTGCAGAAAGACCGACTACATACACCAACGCCGCAACCGGCGAAACCATGACCGACTCCACCGTGAAGTATCAGGTGGTGGCGTATGTGGAAAATGACTCCCCCAGCGGCTTCAAGGTGGCCGACATCGTTGTGTGGACCCTTGACCCCTCCACAGGAGATCGTGTCGCCAAAATTGACACCTCCACCGGGTTCGTCTTTACCAACGTGTATGAGGGGAATGGGGGCCACACCGCAGCGGACCCCGCCATGACCGTCAGCAAGACGGTGGCCCAAAGTCCCAAGGCCGACTACAACAGGTACTTCCCCTTCCAGATTGACACCACCATAGCGGCCACCCAAACCGGCACTGTAACCTACCTTGCCTATCTGAAGGATGCAACTGGAATCATCGCCCCCGTAGCCGCCAACGGTGAAGGCACCAACTTTACAGCCACCACCGATGGAAGTGGCAAGCCCTGCATCGCAGTGACCCCGGGCACTCCCTTGAACATCAACCTCAAGCACGGCCAGTCGGTTGCCTTTGTGGACATGCTGGTAGGCTCCACCTTTACGGCAAAGGAAACCGCCGTGGCCAACTACCAAGGCTCCATCGCCCTGACCCTGGGCGGCAGCAGCAGCAATATTCCGACTCCTGGGTATGGCGCGGAGGTCAGCACCGGCGAAGCCCGCCTGGGCGCGGGTGAAAATACGGCGGCCTTTACCAACGAGGTCAATGCGACCGCCATCACCCCCACCGGCATTTCCACAAACGATCTTCCCTTTATCGCCATGATCCTGCTGGCAATTGGCGCCATGGCAGCCTATGTGGTAATTAAATCCCGCAAAAAGAGCTCTAACGAAAACTAACCAGAAAGGAATTCCCTATGGGCGTAACCGCAGAAAAAATTGGAAGAATGGCAATTCGCGCGGCAGACGGCATGGTCAACTTTTTTGTGCTGCTTTTGATTCTGCTGCTGGTCGCCTTCAGCGGTTACGCCCTGTGGGATTCCACCCAGCTTTATAACGCGGCGGACGCCGCGCACTACGAGGTCTATAAGCCCAGCGCCCGGGACGAGGGCAAATCCTTTGGGGAGCTTCGGGCGCTCAACCCGGAAGTGTTTGCGTGGCTGACGGTGTATGGAACGCACATCGACTATCCCGTCACCCAGGGCGAAGACAACATGAAGTATGTCAACACCAACGCGCAGGGGGAGTATTCCCTTTCGGGCAGTATTTTTATTGACAGCGGCAACCGGCGGGATTTTTCCGACTTCAACACCATTTTTTATGGGCACCACATGGAAAAACAGGCCATGTTTGGCGAAATTGGGCTTTTTGCCGGCAAAGACTACTTTGACGCCAGGCAGTACGGCAATCTGTACTACGACGGCGGCGACCACGGGCTGGAGTTTTTTGCCTTTTTGCATGTGGACGCCTACGACACGTCGGTCTTTGCGGCGGGCGTTTCGGGGCAGGAGGCCCGGCAGGGGTATTTGGACAATCTCCTCCGGCAGGCGATATACACCCGCGATATTGGCGTGACGGCGGAAGACCGCATTGTGCTTCTTACCACCTGCTCGTCGGAAAGCACCAACGGACGGGATATTCTTGCCGCAAAAATGATGGACCGGGTGTACGACAATCCCTTTGGGCCGGAAGAGACGGACAGTACCGGCGCACTGGCGGCAATTGACCGGCAGATAAACCGTTTGGCCGGCCTTCCCCTGTGGGTATGGGTGCTGGCAATTGGCATCATTCTGCTTCTCATGGGCATGGTTATGGTCTGTTTATACAAAAAGCGCAGGCAGCTTAAAGATGGTGCGGAGAACACCGGTAAGGAGTAAGAACGGATGGAACATATGATAAAAAACAAATGCAAACGGGCGGCGCTGCTGTGCCTTTTGGTTTTGTCCATCATGGCGTTCTCTGCACAGACGGCCTTTGCTGCGCCTGTAAACAACCCCCTTACACTAACGGTTCATCAGACGTTTACCAATGATGGTACGTGGACTGCTGTTCCCAAGGTGTTTAGCTACCAGATGACGGCAAAGACGCCGGGCGCCCCCATGCCGTCTGGCGTTGCAGGCGACAGCTATTCCTTTGGTATCGATGGCACAGCCAGTTATGCTTCAAATCCCATCACATTTCCCCAAACAGCCGGAAGCTATGTCTATGAAATTGCCCAGGAGGTTCCTTTTCCTCCAGCTGCGGGCTATACCTATGATGACGAGGTGTACACCGTTACGGTCTATGTTGACTACGGGGGAAACGCGGACATCGTTATCGCAAAATCCAACCATGAAAAAGTACAGGAAATTCGGTTTGAAAACAGATGGGCTCCCAAGCCCACCGACCCCGCCCTGATGGTGGACCCGCCCGTGAAAAAGACGGTGATGGGCAGCCCCAAAAGAAAGGGCAATTTTACGTTTAAGCTGCAGGCTGGGGATAAAACCAACCCCATGCCCGCCGGCAGCAGGGACGGCGTCAAGCTGATCGGGATTACGGGCCCCGGCCAAAAAGAGTTTGGCACCTGGAGCTACACCAAAGCGGGGACCTATTACTATACCGTTTCGGAGCTTGACAACGGCATAACCAGATATGCCTACGATACGCAGGTCTACACCATTACGGACACGGTAACGGAGAATACCAGCCACGAACTGATTTTGAACCGGACGGTTACTAACGCCGCCAATAGTTTCGTGGATAACTTTACGTTTATCAACGAATACAGTATTACCCGCCGGGAGAAGGAAAATAAAAATGTTGGCCAGGGGCCGGACGGCGGCGCGGGAATTGACGGGCCCAATACCGGCGATGACACCAACGCCTCGGCCCTGCTTCTGACAATGGCCCTTGCCGCCCTTACGGCGGTGTGCTGCGCCGTTTATCTCCTGCGGTTCCATAAGCGCAGGGCGGAAAACTGCGCGGCGCAGTAACCGGGTCAGGTGTGGCTGAAAAAATGAAATGGAAAAGAAATCTTGCATGGCTGCTGCTGGCCGCCTCCGTCTGCGTAATGGCGTGGTGCGGCCGTGAGCTGTGGAATATACAGAATATGTACGCCCGGGGCGACCGGGCATACGAGGAACTGCTGCAAGCCGTAACGGCCCCGCCGGAGGCGCCAAATGCGGAAGCACCGGACAGAACGGTTGACTTTGAAAAGCTTCAGGCCATCAATCCGGACGCCGTTGCCTGGCTGTATGGTCCGGGCACGGCCATCGACTACCCCGTCATGCGGGCGGAGGACTACAACCAGTACCTGCGCCATTTGCCCGACGGGACCTATCACGCAAACGGCAGTCTGTTTTTGGACTATAACAACCCCTCCGATTTTTCCGGCCGCCTGAATATTATATACGGCCACAATATGAAGTCGGAAAAGATGTTCGGCACGCTGGAACAGTACAAAAAGCAGGCCTATTACGAGGCGCACCCCTGCCTGTACCTGGATACCCTATGGGGGGACTACCGCGTGGATCTGCTGTACGGATGCGGAATTGCGGCAGGGCAGTGGCGCGACCGGGCGTTTATGTACGAAGCCAACCTGGAAAGCCTGCTGGACTATGCGGCATACCATACCACCTTTGACAGCAGGGCCGCTTGTTCGCAGGAAGACCGCATCCTTGTGCTGTCCACCTGTAGCTATGACTTTGACGACGCACGGTATTTTGTGGTCGGCGTTTTAAGGCCCCGGGACGAGGCGGCGGCCCCTTAATACAGGCACACCCGGATGATTTCCGCGTAAAAGATTGGTATCTTCATACGAATCTGACTCAAAAGGCGGCGATGACAACGGAGAATTTTAACATAATGTCCCAATCCTTTCGGCGGGCAATGGACAGGCAGGAATTTTTGGTTGTATATCAGCCCAAGGTTGATATGCAGACAGAAAAATGTATCGGATTAGAAGCGCTTCTGCGCTGGAACAGAAAAGACGGCAGCACCGTTTCTCCCGAACTCTTCATCCCGGCGGCGGAAGAGACGGGGGACATTACCGCGCTCACCTTTTATGTGCTGGAATATGTATGCCAATGCCTGGGGGAGTGGCGGGCACGGGGGATGCCGGCCCTGCCCGTATCGGTCAACATCTCCCGAAGGGATTTGTGCCGGGAGGACTTCCCCCGCAGGCTGATCCGCTGCCTGAAAACATATCGCGTTGACAGCCGCTGTATCGAGCTGGAAATTACGGAAACAGCCTTTGTCCGGGACTGCGAAGAGATAGCGGAAAGACTTGGAATCCTGCGGGACTATGGCATCCGGATTGCCATGGACGATTTTGGAACCGGGTATTCCTCCCTGTTCTGCCTCAAAACACTGCCCATTGATGTGCTGAAAATAGACCGGATATTTTTAAAGGACCTTGCCACGGACAAAGTCAACCAGAGCATCCTGAAGGGCATTCTGGATTTGGCCCAGGCCCTGCATCTGGAGGTCGTATACGAAGGAATCGAAACAAAAGCGCAGGTGGATTATTTAAAGCGCTTCCAGCATAAAAACGCGCAGGGCTTTTACTATGCCGGCGCCCTGACAAAGCAGGAGCTTGAGTATTGGCTTTCAAAGAAAGAATGCGGTTTTCCTCTTGCTGCAAACGGTCCGTGGAAGCAAGGGCTTTTTTCATATGCGGAATAAATAGGGGAGCCTTGCATATTCGGCCGATGCGGTGCGCGGGAACAGCTTGAGCGCGGATTGCGTCAAACAGCAGGATCAAAAGACACAGTTGTTCCAGGGCGTGACAAAGCCCTGGAACGGGAGACAAAGGAGTCATCGGATGCAAAACGAAAGAAATTACGAAAAAAACGGCGAAGCGGAACCCAGGGACCCATATCAGCTTGTCTTTATCGACCCGCAGCTTATTCGCAGTGCCGTGGCCACCGTGGAGCAGCAGCGGGAAAACCTGCAGGAGCTGATTGCAAGGGCCGAGGACAGTGATATGGAGGCAAAGCATCAGCTTGCCCTTCGTTATTATAGAGGAACAGGCGGCGTAAAGCAGGATTATGACAAGGCCTTTTACTGGTTTTGGCAGGCCGCCGAGCAGGGGGATCTTTCCGCGCAGTACAATTTGGGCGTGTGCTATGAAAACGGGATTGGCACAGAGCGGGATTACGAGAAGGCCGCCTCCCTGTACCGCGAGGCGGCGGAGGCGGGGCTGCCCTCCGCGCAGTGCGCCCTGGGCCTGTGCTATGAGACCGGGCAGGGGACAGAAATGGATCAGGACAGGGCGGCGGAGCTGTACCTTTGGGCTGCCGAGCAGGACTATGCCCCGGCGCAGTGCAATCTGGGCTTTTTTTATTACCGCGGAATTGCCGTGGAGGAGGACGCCGGGCAGGCCGCGGAATGGTTTGCCAAAGCGGCCGGACAGGGGTACCCCCGCGCACAGTTTTTGCTGGGGGAATGCAGCGAATACGCGCATGGTGTGGAACAGGATATGGAAAGGGCGCTGGGGCTGTACCGCCAGGCGGCGGAGCAGGACTACGCGCCGGCGCAGTGCAATCTGGGTTATTGCTATTACAGCGGAACCGGGGTGGAAGAAGATTACGGGGAGGCCGCCGGCTGGTTTCAAAAGGGCGCCCGGCAGGAGCATTCCCGCTCGCAGTGCCTGCTGGGCCTTTGCTATGAAAACGGCCATGGCGTAAAGGAGGACAAGGCAAAGGCCGCGGAGCTGTACCGCCAGGCGGCGGAGCAGGACTACGCGCCGGCACAGTGCAATCTGGGTTATTGCTATTACAATGGCATCGGGGTGGAGGAAAATCACGAAGCCGCCGCCGGCTGGTTTGCCAAGGCGGCGGAACAGAAGTATCCGCGTGCGCAGTACCTGCTGGGCGACTGTTACGAAAACGGCCACGGCGTGGAAAAAGACCCGGCGCGTGCGGCGGAGCTGTATGGGGCGGCGGCGGAGCAGG
>CALGIL010000083.1 GCA_937914895.1 uncultured Angelakisella sp. | reverse complement strand
GGCAGAAATCCGGAGCCTTGGCGGGGAGAAGCGGGCTTACTCCACGGTAAAGGTGGCCGAAACCTCGGCGGTGATGGTGGTGGTGCCCGCCATGAGGGCGGTATCCGCGGCGGCCTCCATGCTTTTTCCGCCGCCGGTGGAGGGGTTGACCCGCGTCACCGAGGTGCGGCTGGTCTCGGTGATGTCCCGGGCCTCCCCCGCCGTCTTGCCCGCCGCGGCCGCCAGGCCTTCCGCCTTGGCCCGCGCCAGCTTGACGGCCTCCTGCAGGGCCTTGTCATACACCTCGTCCTCGTTGCTGACCATAAAGGAAATGCTGCCCAGGCTGTTGGAGCCGGAGCCAATGGCCGTATCCACCACCTGCCCCGCCAGGTCTATGTCCCGGACGGTGACGCTCAGGTCCACGCTCATCCGGTAGCCGGTGATGTTGCCGGAATCGCCGTACCGGGGCCACATGGACAGGTTGGCGGTCTGGATGTCCTCCTCGGCAATGCCCAGGGCCCGCAGGGCCTCAATGGTGGCATTGATGGCCTCGGTATTGCTCTGGCGGGCCTGCTCGGAGGTGTTCCCCTCCGAGGTGACGCCCACCAGGACGACGGCCATGTCGGGGGTCACGTCAATACCGGCCTTGCCGGTGACGGTGATGGAGCCCTGGGCGGGCTCGCCCTCCCGGATGGTCACCTCCTGGGGGGCGCATCCCACGGCCAGCACCAAAGCGGCGGTAATGAGTATGGTGATGATCTGTTTCATGATCATTCTCCTTTCTTATGGCTTAAAAAGCATGCTCATCCCAAAAGTGGCGAAAAAACCGTCATTTATTGCCTGTGCTTCTTTGTGGGGAAAGATTTATGCGGCCCGGGGTGCGGGGCGGCGGGGCAGCTTTTCTTCCCATGGGGTTTATGGTATAATGGGCCCACTTACCTGCGGCCGGTTTTTGCTTGTACCTTTCCAGCAATGGAAAGGTACCAAAGATTGCCGGGGGGGCCCTACGGGGTGCTTCTTTTTATTGCTATACTTTGTAATCGAGCCAATCTTTCTCCACTTTTGACCGGGCAAAAGTGGCAAAACCCGCCGGGGGAAACCCCGGACCCCAAGGGATATAGTTTTCCTGTTGTCCGCCCTGGCCGTGGCGTGGGC
>CALGIL010000082.1 GCA_937914895.1 uncultured Angelakisella sp. | reverse complement strand
AAGGAGGAGCGTATGAAGCAGGAAAAACAGCTGATGCTGGGCAACCAGGCGGTGGCCCGGGGCCTTTACCAGGCGGGCTGCCGGGTGGTGTCCAGCTACCCCGGCACCCCCAGCACCGAAATTACCGAGTACGCCGGCGCCTACCCGGAGCTTTACTGCGAGTGGGCGCCCAATGAAAAGGTGGCCTACGAGGCGGCCATGGGCGCCTCCATCGGCGGGGCCCGGGCCTTTTGCGCCATGAAGCACGTGGGCCTGAATGTGGCGGCGGACCCCCTGTTTACCACCGCCTACACCGGCGTGGGGGGCGGCATGGTCATCGGTGTGGCCGATGACCAAGGGATGCACTCCTCCCAAAACGAGCAGGACAGCCGCCACTACGCCATAGCGGCCAAGGTGCCCATGGTGGAGCCCGCCGACAGCCAGGAGTGCATGGATTACCTGGAGGCGGCCTACGGCCTGTCGGAGGAATACGACACCCCGGTGCTGCTGCGGCTGTCCACCCGCATCTCCCACTCCCAAAGCCTGGTGGCTTTGGAGGAGCGGCGGGAGGTCCCCCTGAAGGACTACCAAAAGGACCCCCAAAAGTACGTGATGATGCCCGCCTACGCCCGCCCCCGCCACGTGGTGGTGGAGGAACGCCTGGATCGCCTCCGGGCGCTGGCGGAGCACTCCCCCCTCAACCGGGTGGAGCCGGGGAGCGACACCCGCATCGGCATCATTACCGCGGGCATCTGCTACCAGTACGTAAAGGAGGCCCTGCCCGACGCCCCGGTGCTCAAGCTGGGGATGCTCAATCCCCTGCCCACCCGCCTCATCCAGGAGTTTGCCTTTTCGGTGGACCGGGTGGTGGTGGTGGAGGAGCTGGACCCCGTTATCGAAAACCACTGCCTGGCCATTGGCGTCAAGGTGTCGGGCAAGGACATCTTCGGCTGCATCGGGGAGATTTCCCAAAACGTCATCCGTCAGCGGCTGCTGGGGCAGGCGCCCCTGCCCGCCCCCGTCTTTCCCCAGGCGGCCCCCGCCCGTCCCCCGGTCCTCTGCCCCGGCTGCCCCCACCGCGGCGTCTTTTACACCCTGGGCAAGCTGGGGCTCACCGTCTTTGGGGACATCGGCTGCTACACCCTGGGCGCGGCGCCCCCCCTGGGGGCCATGGACACCACCCTGTGCATGGGGGCGTCCATCTCGGGGCTCCACGGGTACAACAAAGCCCGGGGGGCCCAGGCCGCCCAAAAGGCCGTGGCGGTCATCGGGGACAGCACCTTTGCCCACAGCGGCATTACCGGCCTTATCGACACCGTCTACAACGGGGGCGTCTCTACCATTCTGGTGCTGGACAATTCCATCACCGGCATGACCGGCCACCAGCAAAACCCCACCACCGGCTATGACCTGTACGGCAGCCCCGCCCCCCAGCTGTCCATCGAGGCGCTGTGCGGGGCCGTGGGGGTGCGCCGGGTCCGGGTGGTGGACCCCGGCGACCTTAAGGCCCTTACCCAGGCCCTTAGGGAGGAACTGGCCGCCCCGGAGCCCTCGGTCATCATCGCCCGGCGGCCCTGCGTCCTTTTGAAGGGGGTCCGGCGCAACCCGCCGGCGGCCGTGGCGGAAAAGACCTGCATTGGGTGCCGCGCCTGCATGGGCGTGGGGTGCCCGGCCATTCATTTTGACAAAGAGGCCAAAAAGGCCCGCATCGACCCCACCCTGTGCGTGGGCTGCGGGCTGTGCGTGGGGCTGTGCCCCACCCATGCCATCGGGGAGGTGCAGCAGAATGGGTAAAACACAAAACATGATGATTGCCGGCGTGGGGGGCCAGGGCACCCTGCTGGCCAGCAAAATTCTGGGGCACCTGTTTACCGCCGCCGGGTACGACGTCAAGGTCAGCGAGATCCACGGCATGTCCCAGCGGGGCGGCTCGGTGGTCACCTATGTCCGCTGGGGCGGCCGGGTCTATTCCCCCCTGGTGGACAAGGGGGAGGCGGATTACCTGCTGGCCTTCG
>CALGIL010000081.1 GCA_937914895.1 uncultured Angelakisella sp. | reverse complement strand
GGTCTTTCCCCCCTTTCTGCCAGCAGAAAGGGGGCCTGCCCGGAGGGCAAAGAGGCTTTGGGGCTGCGCCCCATAGAGTAGAGAAGCCATACTTTGGCTAAAAGCAGACCCTGCCCGCAGGGCATCACCCCCCCCTTGGAGGGAACCCCTGCCGGAGGCGATAGGCACTCCCGGGACCGCGTCCCGTAAAAATAAATAGGCATCCCCTTGCCAGCGGAGCCCCGCCCGCAGGGCGTTAAAAACCCCCGGAGGGAGCCCACGGCAAAAGTCAGTCGCAAGTTCCTGACTATAAACCACACTACGAAAGGACAACTTAATCATGAAGCAAGCATCTGTCAAACGGCTGGTGGGGTGCGGGCTGATTGCGGCCGTGTATGTGGTGCTCAGTGTGGCGCTGGCACCCGTCTCCTTCGGCGGCCTTCAGTTCCGCGTCTCCGAAGCCCTCACCCTGCTCCCAGTCTTCTCCCCCTACGCCATCATTGGCGTTACCCTGGGGTGTTTTCTCTCCAACGTGGCCGGCGCCGTCATGGGCCTGACCCCGCCCCTGGACATCCTCTTTGGCACAGCGGCCACCCTTTTGGCCGCCCTATGCACCTGGGCCCTGCGGGGCATCCGGTTCAGGACGATCCCTTTGGCGGCGGCGGTGCCGCCCATCGTGCTCAACGCCGTCATCATCGGGTGGGAGATCGCCTTTTTCTTCCTCCCCGGCACCGCCTTCTGGCCCGGCTTTTGGGCCTCGGCCCTGGGGGTGGGCGCCGGCCAGACGGCCGCCTGCGGCATCCTGGGCCTGCTGCTGGTGGCGGCTCTGGAGCGCACCGGGGCCGACAGGCTGCTGCGGGAACTATAACAGCACAAAAGGACGGCGGATGCCGTCCTTTTTCTGTCCCGCAGATGGGAAAAAGGGCCTTCTCCCATCCGCTGCCGATTTTGATCTTTACGCTTCCTTTGCCGCCGGGGCCATCTGCTCCATGGCGTCCATCTCGGCGTCGCTGCGGGAGATGTCGCTGACGATTTTGCCGTCGGAGATGGTCACCACCCGCTTGGCCGCCGCCGCGATTTTGGAATCGTGGGTGATGAGGATGACGGTGCGTCCCTCCCGCCACAGCCTGCGGAGAATGGCCAGCACATCCTCGCCGGATTTGCGGTCCAGGTTGCCGGTGGGCTCGTCGGCCAGGATGACCGGGGGTTTTGCGGCAATGGCCCTGGCAATGGCCACCCGCTGCTGCTGTCCGCCGGACATCTCGGCGGGGCGGTGGGTTTTGCGGTTTTTCAGCCCCACCTGGTCCAGGGCCTCGGAGGCAAGGCGGCGGCGTTCCTCCTTGCCCATTCCCCGGTAGATCAGGGGCAGCTCCACATTTTCCACGGCGCTTAGGCTGGGGATGAGGTTAAAGCCCTGAAAGATAAAGCCGATCTCCTGGTTGCGGATGTCCGACAGCTGGTCATCGTCCAGGGTGGACACATCAAAGCCCTCGATGAGATACTGCCCGCTGGATACCACATCCAGGCATCCCAGAATGTTCATCAGGGTGGATTTGCCCGACCCGGACTGGCCGATGATGGCTACAAACTCCCCCCGGTCCACCGTAAAGGAGACCCCGTCCAGGGCCCGCACCTCGTTTTCTCCGGGGTTGTAAATTTTATATACGTCGCTTAGCTGGATGAGTTTGGCCATGCCATGCCGTCCTTTCCCGGGGCGCGCCCCTTGTCTTTCTATCCATAGTATTCCCCCGCAAATCCTTCGTCAAGGAATCGCGGGGCGATTTCACCAAATGTTTACAGCTTGGTCATCCGGGGGATATTTCCTCCGCCGAAACGGTGAGGACCGTCTGGTTGGGCAGGCAGGTGGCAATGTCCCCGTCCCCGTGAATAAACCCGGTATGGACACAGACCTTATCGGGGCAGTCGGAGTGCAGGAAGCGGATGGCGTGGTCCTTGACCTGAAAGGTGATGTCCCGCCCCGTCTCGTCCAAAATGGAAAATTCCTGGTCCTCCGCGTCCTCCAGCGGGATGTGCCGGATCTCCTTGCCCTCCACCCGGATAACCGCCACCGCGCCGATGGTCGGCGCCTTAGGCCGCAGCGCCGCCCAGGCGGCCAGGACCAGCGCCACAGCCACCAACAGATACAGCATATGGGCGATGTTCAGCTTCTGTTTCAAGCGGCGCCTCCTGTCCCGGATTTAACAAGCCGTATTATTGTATCATAAATTCCCCCAAAGCGGTAGCCCCCAGTGCCCTCCGGGGGGGTGATGCC
>CALGIL010000080.1 GCA_937914895.1 uncultured Angelakisella sp. | reverse complement strand
GATCTCACCGCTTTTATTTTGTCCACTATCATCCCGCCACCTCCTCTTTGTTCCTTTTTGAAAAAAGGAACCGAAAAACTTTTAAGGCTTTCTCCGATAACAGTGCCTTGCTTCGGAGCAAAGCTCCGAAGTCCTCGGCGGGAAGGGGGAAGTGAAAAATGCATTTTTCTCCTTCCCCCTTCCTGCCGAGACCCGGAAATCCGGGCAAGGCACGGGTGTGCATGGCGCATTAAGTTTCTTTGGGGGTTTGGGGGGCTTCTTTTCAAAGAAGGCCCCCAAGAAAAAACATCCCGAGAAAAAGGCATCCCAAGAAAAAGCTTCAGACAGAGTATACCACAAAAGAGGTGCAAAGAAAAACGGCAGCCACGCGGCCGCCGCTCCACAGGCTTATTCCTTAATGGGTTTAATAAAGCCGCCCAGCTGGGCGCTGCACAGGTCCGCGGCGATGACCTTATCTTTGTAGACCACAAGGTTGACCAGCACCTCGGCGTCGTCGGGATAGTTGTTGACCTGGTAGGTGTACTTGGTGGCGGTTTGGCCCCGGTACTTTTCCAGGCGAAAGCCCTGGGCCTCCTGGATAAGGCAGTAGCCGGTATACACCGAGTCAAACTCCTGGGGGATGATGACCTCCATTTCGCCCACGGGTTCGGGGTCCACCTCCCAGCCCATCCCCTGCAGATACGCCACACGGTCCTCGTTTGCGGGCATTTTTACCTCCGCCTTGTTGCCAAAGACGCCAAACGCCTGCGCCGCCGGGGGCGGAACCCGCCACCAGACCAGCGCACCCACCACCAAAAGCAGCAGGCAGCCGGCCGCAATAAGCAGATTGCCCCGCCGCAGCCGGAACGAAACCACCATCATCCCAGGGCCCCCCTTTCCTCATACCTCATGGTTCCAGTATATGAGGCGGGGGGAAAAAACAGACGTCCCGGAGGACCGGGGGTATCACACCACCCGGTGGTTTTTCCAGCGCCCGCTTAGGAGGCGCCAGATAAACAGCGCCGCCCGGGCGCCCCAGTCGATGAACATGGCCGCCCACACCCCCATCAAGCCCATTTGAAAGGGCCCGCACAAAAGATAGGAAAAGCCGATGCGGAACACCCACATGGTGGCAACGGACGCCGCCATGGTAAACCGGACGTCCCCGGCGGCCCGCAGGGCGTTGGGCAGGGTAAAGGCCCAGGGCCACAGGGTAAACTGGAACACGCAGTAATACCGCAGGATCTCGGTGGCCAGCGCCCCCGTTTCGGGCGAAAGCCCGTACAGGGAGGACATGGGCTTTGCCGCAAAAAAGAGGATTACATCCATGACAAAGGCCGAGGCCACGGCCGCCCCCATGATTTTGTTAATATAGCTTCGGGCCTCTTCGTAGCTGCCCGCGCCCACGCACTGCCCCACCACCGTAATCATTGCAAGGCCCAGGGCGTTGCCGGGGATGCTGACAAGACCGCTGATGGAGTTTGCCATGGCGTTGGCCGCCAGGGCCATGGTGCCAAAGGAGGCAATAAGCCCCTGCACCAGCAGCTTGCCCACCTGGAAAATGCTGTTTTCCAGCCCGCTGGGGATGCCCACCCGCAGGATGCCGCGCACCATGGCGGGGTTGTATTTCAGTCTGCGCAGGTCCGTCCCGGCCAAAAGCCCGTCGCCATGGCACATCAGCCAGACCATGACCGCCGCCCCCGCAATGCGGGAAAGCAGAGTGGCCAGCCCCGCGCCGAAAACATCCATGTTAAAGCCAAAAATGAACAGGGCGTTGCCCCCAATGTTAAAGATGTTCATGACAAGGGAGGTAAACATGGACACCTTGGCGTTGCCCCGGGCACGGAACAGGGCCGCGCTGACGTTGTAGACGGCAATAAAGGGATAGGAAAGCCCGGTGAGGTAGAAATAGGACTCGGCGTGATGAAGCACCAGCGGCTCCAGGGTGCCGTAGATAAGGGAGATGATGCCGCCGCAGAACACCAGCACCAGCGCCATAATGCCCAGGGACAGCACGGTGGTCACCAGCACCAGCTGCTCGGCGGCCAGGGCGGCGCTGTCCCGGTCCTCCCCGCCCAGGTACTGGGCGCAGATGATGGCGCCGCCGGTGGCCAGGGCCGAAAAGACCTGGAGCAGCAGAATATTGATGGAATCGATGAGGGAGACGGCCGAAACGGACGCCTCCCCGCAGCCGGCCACCATGACGGTGTCCGCAATGCCGATGGTCACCGACAAAAGCTGTTCGATAACCAGGGGCACAATAAGACGTGTCAGGTCCTTTCGCGTAAACAAGGGCATCCCTCTCCTCAAGCAAATTCCCGGGGCTTTGGCCCCGGGCAAGGCCCTGCTCCCCCGGGCGCGCCGTGGGGCGGGACAAAAATCAAAGGGCCCGTCCGCCCAGGACGGGCCCTTTGGCCACGCTGTTTATGCCTTGCCGGAGCAGCCCAGCACGTCCTTCATCTTGTGCTTTACCAAATCCCGGATGTGGTCCCGGGCGGGAGAGAGGTACTGGCGGGGGTCGAAGTGGGAGGGGTTTTCCACCAGGTACTTGCGCAGGGCGGCGGTCATGGCCAGGCGCAGGTCGGAGTCGATGTTGATTTTGCACACCGCCATGGTGGCCGCCTGGCGGAGCATCTCCTCGGGGATGCCGATGGCGTCGGGCATCTGGCCGCCGTACTGGTTGATGGTCTTTACATCCTCCTGGATGACCGAGGAGGCGCCGTGGAGCACAATGGGGAACCCGGGCAGGCGCCTGCCCACCTCCTCCAGAATGTCAAACCGCAGCTGGGGCTTTTGGCCGGGCTTAAATTTGTAGGCGCCGTGGCTGGTGCCGATGGCAATGGCCAGAGAGTCCACGCCGGTGCGGGTGACAAACTCCTCCACCTCGGCGGGGTTGGTAAACTGGGCGTCCTCGTCGGTGACGTTGACCGCGTCCTCAATGCCGGCCAGACGGCCCAGCTCCGCCTCCACCACCACACCCCGGGGATGGGCATACTCCACCACCTGCCTGGCCAGGGCAACGTTGTCCTCGAAGGCGTAGTGGGAGCCGTCGATCATCACCGAGGTAAAGCCGCCGTCGATGCAGCTTTTGCAGATCTCAAAATCCGCGCCGTGGTCCAGGTGCAGGGTGATGGGCACCCCGGTATCCGCCACCGCGGCCTCCACCAGCTTGACCAGGTAGATGTGCTTGGCGTATTTGCGGGCGCCGGCGGATACCTGGAGAATAATAGGCGCGTTCTCCTCCTTGGCGGCCTCGGTAATGGCCTGGACAATCTCCATGTTGTTGACGTTAAAAGCGCCGACGGCATATCCGCCCTCGTAGGCTTTTTTCAGCATCTCGGTGCTGGTAACCAATGGCATACGATCCTCTCCCTTTGCTCGGGGCGCTTGTCCCCGTATTTTATTGATTTTATTGTATCAGTCCTTGGCCCAAAATGCAACGGC
>CALGIL010000079.1 GCA_937914895.1 uncultured Angelakisella sp. | reverse complement strand
GGTCCGGGGGTTTCCCCCGGCGGGTTTTGCCACTTTTGCCCGGACAAAAGTGGGAGAAAAGTTACCTCGGTTACAAAGCATGGCAATGGGGAAAAGCATCCCGTGGGGTCTCCCCAGCAATCTTTTGTCACTTTTCATTGCTGGAAAGTAACAAGCAAAAGGCGGCCCACGCCACGACCGGGGCGGACAACAGGAAAACCATATCCATGGGGCTCTACCGCCAGGGCGCAAAACGCCTCCGGAAGGTACCTCACAAGTATAATATGTTGTGTCAGAAAGTCGGGTGCCCATGCGCCCCGTAGCAAAGCTGTGGATTTCGTGGTATAATAACCGCAAGGCGGTTATTATGCGTGATTTTAGTGGCCGGCCTAGGGCCATGGCCAATTCATCCATATCCGCTGCGCTTCTATGGGTGAATAACCTCACCCGCTTGCGGAATCAAACCTTCCCGGCGGGTCCCGAGAACATGCGTGAATAATCTTAAAAGCGGCAGCCCCAGCGGCCCGGCGCCCTCACCGGCCAGGGCCCTCTCACAGGAGGGATGATCCTTCATGAATTCCTACGACGATGTTTCCAAAAAGCCCCGCCCCCGCAAAGCCGGAGACGAAAAGCGGCCGGCCCGCGGGGCCTCCTCCGGCGGCCAGGGGGGGAGCCAGGACCCCCGGCAGCAGAAGAACCCGCAGAAGAAAAAGACCATGAATCCCGGCGCCCGCACCGGACTGCGCGTCCTGGCCGGCGTCATCATGGTCTGTATCATTGTGGGCTGCGTGGCCGTCTGCGCCATGGCGGTTTACGTATTCGACATCCTGGACAGCGACCAGTTTGCCCTGGACCTGGATGTCAAGCGGCTGGAGTACACCACCATCATCTACGCCACCGACCCCCAAAGCGGCGAAACCACCGAGCTGCAGCGGCTGTACAGCCCCGATGCCAACCGCATCTGGGTGGACTACGAGCAGATCCCCCAAACCCTTATCGACACGGTGGTGGCGGTGGAGGATAAGCGCTTTTTTGAGCACAACGGCGTGGACTGGCAGCGGACCTTTTTGTCCGGCGTCAACTACGTCCTGAAAAAAGTGAAGCTGCCGGGCTTTTACGAGGGCACCCCCGGCGCCTCCACCCTGACCCAGCAGGTGGTGCGCAACATCACCCGGGACAACGAATACGACACCGCCCGCAAAATCCGGGAGATCTTCCGCGCCCTGAAGCTGGAAAAGCGGTACTCCAAGGACCAGATTATCGAGGCCTACCTCAACACCGTCCCCTTTGGCAACGAGACTTACGGCGTACAGGCGGCGGCCAACTTTTACTTCAATAAGGACGTAAGCGAGCTGACGACGGCGGAGTGCGCCTCCATCATCGGCATCACCAAGGACCCCACCGCCTACAACCCCTATCTGCGGTACGAAAGCAACCAGTCCCGCAAGGACGACATCCTATACCTGATGCACGAACAGGGCAAGCTGACCGACGCGGACTATGACGCGGCGGAGGCCGAGACCATCGTCTTCAGCACCGAAAATAACGAAAACCGCATCCAGGCGACCCAAAGCTATTTTGTGGACTTCCTTATGGAGCAGGTCATCCGGGATCTGATGGCAAAGGAGGGCTACACCTACAACGAGGCCGAAAAGGAATTCTACACCGGCGGCTACCGCATTTACTCCACCGTGGACACGGACGTCCAGCAGAAGCTGGAAAACGTCTACGAAAACTGGGAGGACTTCTTCCCCAGGGTCTACAACGAGGAATATCCCGAGTCTGCCTTTATCATCTCGGACACCGGGGGCAGGCTGGTGGCCATGGTGGGCGGCAAGGGGCAAAAGGAGGGGGCCCGGGTTTGGAACCGCGCCACCGACACCCGCCGGCAGCCCGGCTCCACCATCAAGCCCATCTCCTCCTATGCCCTGGCCTTTGAGCAGAACCTGATCCACTTTTCCACCCTTATCGAGGACAAGGCCGTATCCATTGTCCCCGACCCCATGCAGCCCACCAAGACCTGGAACCCCCGGAACTACTACGCCGGCTTCCGGGGATATATCACGGTGGACGAGGCGGTCCAGCGCTCCACCAACATGATCCCGGTGCAGCTGACCCAGATGCTGACCCCCCGGGCCCTGTGGAACTTTATGCACGATTCTCTGAAAATCGGCCTTGTGGACGCGGATGTGGCTTACAGCCCCATGGCCCTTGGCTCCCTGAGCCACGGCGTCACCCCCCTGGAGATGCTGGGCGCCTACCAGATGTTTGCCAGCGGCGGCACCCGCACCGAGCCCTACGCCTATACCCGGGTGCTGGACAGCACCGGTGCCGTGGTGCTGGAAAACGTCCCCACCCCCGTCCGCGTCATCAGCTACGAGACGGCCAGCGTTATGAACAAGCTGCTGCAGCGGGTGACCACCGGGCCTTACGGCACCGGCACTGCCGCACGGCTGGCCAGCGGCATTCCGGTGGCGGGCAAAACCGGTACCACCGACGACGACGTGGACCAGTGGTTTATCGGCATGACCCCCTACTACATCGGGGTCTGCTGGATGGGGTATGACGAGCAGTTTAAAATGAATGTGGACCCCGACACCGGCGAAAAGACCCCGGCCTACGACGCCTACGGGCAAAAGATCCCCAACTCCATCAAATACGCGGGGCTGGGCTATCCCCCGCCCAAGCTGTGGAAGACGGTGATGGACCAGGTCCACCAGGGCCTGGAATACAAGGACTTTACCCTCAGCTCCAACATGGTGCAGATTCAGTACTGCGCTTTGACCGGCTACCAGGCCACCCCGGACTGCCCCACCAAGCTGACCGGCTGGTACAAGCCGGAAAACATCCCCAGCAGCTGCCCCTACCACGGCGACCGCTACACCGACTTTGAGGTCCCCACCGTGGGGTCCACCAGCCAGTCGCTGCGGGACCGCGAGGAGGAGCGGGAGAACGACGACGACGATGACGACAGATATTACTACCGCCGCCGGGATGACGACGACGATT
>CALGIL010000078.1 GCA_937914895.1 uncultured Angelakisella sp. | reverse complement strand
GGGTCCCGGTGACGTCCAGCCAGCTTTCGTCGATGCCAAAGGGCTCCACCAGGTCGGTGTACCCCTCGTAAATACCGTTCAGGATGCGGGAATATTTGACGTACTCCTGGCGGTGGGGCGGCACCAGGGTCAGGTCAGGGCACTTTTGCCGGGCCTGCCAAATGGTCTCGGCGGTGACCACCCCGCACTCCTTGGCCAGCTGGTTTTTGGCCAGGATGATGCCGTGGCGGCTGTCCGGGTCGCCGCAGACCGCCATGGGGACCTCCCACAGCTCCGGGCGCAGCAGACACTCCACCGAGGCATAAAAGCCATTGCAGTCGCAGTGCAGAATGGTGCGATCCTTTGGCTCCATGGGTTCCCTCCTTCCGGGCCGCCTTGCCGGACAGTGATTTTTGGGATGGCCGAAGCCCTCCGTGATGCCGCACGGGACATCTTCCCCAGGGACAGTCATCCCCAAGCGGCGGGGGCTTCTGTGCTTATTATAGGTCTTTTGGGGGATGGACGCAATGGCGCTTTATTCCTGCTTTGCCCCGCCCCGGATTTTTTCTGCGGGGCCCCCATCCCCGCCGGTCCGCGTTGACAGCGCGCCGGCCCCGTGCTACACTCAAGCCAGCGGATACCGACCCATCAAATTGCGGGAGGGTTGCCTGAATGTTAGCCAAAAGTGTTGTCATCAGCGGCGTAAAAGACGTCAGGATTGTGGAAGAGACCATAGACCCTAAGGACCTTGCGTCCGGCGCGTGCCTCATCGAGACGGAGGTCTCCCTCATCAGCGCGGGGACCGAGCTGTCCAGGGTGTTCGGCCTGAAAAAGGGCGCCGCGTACCCCGTCCGCCCCGGGTACTGCTCGGTGGGAAGGGTCCTGGCGGCGGGGGACCGGGTCACGGCGGCCAAGGCCGGGGACCGGGTGCTGTTCAGCGGGCCCCACAGCAGCCTGCAGCTGTACGATCCCCAAAAAAGCGACGGCGGCGTCCTGTTTGGGCTGCGCGGCGAGACAAGGCCCGTGGACGGCGCGTTTTTGATGATGTGCTGGATTGCCATGAACGGCATTCTGCCGGCGGACGTCAAGCTGGGGGACACCGCGGCGGTGCTGGGCATGGGGACCCTGGGGATAATCGCCGCCCTGTATTACCAGCAGATGGGCGTGGACGTCATCGCCCTGGAGCCGGTGGCCCACCGCGCGGAGCTGGCAAAGTCCATGGGCATCCGGCGGGTCCTCCACTGCCAGCCCGAGGAGCAGTACGAGGCCGTCATGAGCGCCACGGGCGGCAGGGGCGCCGACCTTGTGGTGGACGCGGCGGGCCTTTCCCAAAGCATCGAAACCGGCATCAAAATTGCCGCCAAGTACGGCCAGGTGATTTTGATGGGGTCGCCCCGCACCGATTATGTGACCAATGTGACCGACTCCTTTAACGCCATTCACACCAAAATGCTGACGGTCATCGGCGCCCTGAACAGACGATACCCCTATGCGGAAAAAGAGGGCTCCCGGCTGTCCATCCAAAGAAGTCTGGGGTATATCGAAACCCTTCTGAATCAGAAAATCATTGATGTGGACCGCCTGGTCAGCCATGTCATCGCCCCCACGGCAGAGGCCCTTATGGACGCCTATGAGGGTCTGATGCACCACAAGGACACCTACACCGGCGTGGTCATCGACTGGAAAAAGGAGATATAAACGGCCGGCGGGAGGGCGAAATCATTCCTAGCGGTCAGGGGAAAGCCGGGTCTAAACATTCTGTTTAGACCCGGCTTTCCGTTTGCCAAAACCCCCGGCCTGTCCTTAGGGCGCAGGCCGGGGGTTTGTGGCTGCCAAAGGGCCTGTGGGCAGACCGGTCCTTTTTGCAGGGCGGAAGTTTTGCTGTAAAGAGGCGCTGCCTTACACGTTTTTTACAAGGAGCTGCGGGCGGCCTACACGTTCCCCCGCTATGATGGGGCTGGCCGTTAAAGGTAGCCCGCCATTTCGCCCAGGGACGCAAAAATGCCGTCCGGCTGGACCTCGGACCCCGCCACGTCCTCCAGCTTTGTTTCTCCGGAAAGGACCAGCAGCCCCTTGGCGCCGCCCCGGACCCCGGTGGCCACGTCGGTATAGAGCCGGTCCCCCACAAAGGCGGTGCGTTCCCGCTTTGCCCCAGTGGTCTTTAAAATCATATCTACCGTTTCCGAAAAAGGCTTTCCCAAATATTTGGGCTGCCGGTCCACCGATCGGCTGATAAGGGCGCAGATGCTGCCGCAGTCCGGGATGAATCCGTCCTCCGTGGGGCAGTTGATGTCCAGATGGGTGGCCAAAAAGACGGCCCCCCCGCGAAGAAAGGTGCAGGCGCGCTCTAGCTTGTGGTAGGTAAGGGTGGTGTCAAAGCCAATCACCACCACATCGGGGGCCTCTTCGACCAAACGAATCCCCTTTTGTCCAAAGCTTTCCTCCAACACGGGGGTGCCCACCAAATAGACTTTGGCGTCCGGGTAATGGCTTTTTAAATACTGGATGGTCACATCCCCCGACGTCATAATGTCGGAAAGCCCGATGGGGCAGCCCAGGGCGGCCAGCTTTTGGACATAGGCCTGGGGGCTTTTGCTGGAGTTGTTGGTAAAAAACAAAAATCGGCGCCCCGTGGCTTTTACGCGGTCCAAAAAGGCAAGGGAGCCGTCCAGAATTCGGTCCCCCAAATAAAACGTGCCGTCCATATCCAGGACAAAAAGCTCTACCTCTTCCAGAAGTTTTTGTTTATCCATCCTGTTCCCCTTTCACAGCATCGGGCTCGTCGGCAATATGGGCGTAGGGGGCGCTTCTGCATGGGCCGGTGGAGCCGCGCACCAAAAGCCCGGGGGTGTACTCAATTTTGACCGTCAGGGCGGGCTGCTCCTGGTAGAGCGCGTTGATTTTCCGAATCAGAATGGAGTAGGCCTCCTTGCCCTTGTAGGCGATAAAGGGGTCCACCGTCGTCAGCGAAATGTTGCGAAAGCGGGAGGAATGATTATCGTCAAACCCGCAGACGGAAAAATCCTCCGGCACCCGGGCCTTTCTGTCGTACAGGGCGTCCAGAATGCCGTAGCTTTGCTGGTCGTTGCCGCCGATAAGGGCCGTCACCTCGGGGTGCTCCCGCAGCACCCGGTGGGTCAGGGCGTAGCCGGTATCGTACGCCGAGGTAAAGGTGTTGGCGGGCAGGGTGGGGTCGCGGGTCTCCGGCGTATACAGAAAAACGGCGCGGCCCTCCTCCGGGCGGAAGACCTGGCTGATGGCCTCGAAGCGGTGCCTGCGGATGATGGCGGTGCCCAGGTTGGTGGAGATAAAGGCCGCCTTTTTGTGCCCCAGGGCGGTCAAATGCTCCGCGATGATCATGCCCGACTTAAAGCCGCTCATTTCCACCGCGTCAATGTCCAGGGAGTCGGACTTATCGCTGACCATGACCACCGGAACGGTCCCCGAAAGGTCCTCCACCGCCTGTTCGTTAAAGGGCACGTACAAAAACAGAATGCCGTCCACATTCATCTTCATCAGCAGCTCCAGCTGCCTGAGCTCCGTTTTGGGGCTTTTGCGCACGCTAAGGGTAATCAGGGTATGGCCCGTCTTTATGGCCTCGGTCTCTATGGCGTCAAAAAGCTCGCAGTAATAGGGGTTGGCCAGATGGGGGACCAAAACGGCAATGTTTCCGGTCTGGGCGCGCCTGGGCATTTTTCGCCCGGCGGCATCATACCCCAGCTCGGCGGCGACGGCGCGCACCTTTTGGATGGTTTGATCCGAGAATTTGGAGGCCTGATTATTATTCAAAATCATGGAAACCGTGGATTGCGAAACACCGGCAAGTCTTGCAATCTCGTAAGTTGTCGGTTTTTTATCCACTATACGCCACTCCCCAAGCTTCCTTATTGACGGACGGCCATACCCGTCCGTGCGGCAGGCTTTCTATAAAAGTAAAACTCAGCCCCGCAGGCCGCCGCAAAAGGCCTTTCGCATTGTCCCGAAAGGGACGGGCCCGCCCTGGCGGCGGCGTCCCTTTTCCTGCCGCACCCGCGCTGTAAATCCACATTTACTTATCATATACCATCCGTTTCATTCTGTAAAGCCCCAGGCGAACCCGCCCATGGAAAATAATGATGAATAAAAACTATTGACAAACCACTGATTTAATTGTAGGATTTGATTAGTCGAGTAATGATTATTTTATGTTGATTACTAATCACTTGGGATTGTGTCCCCTCGGGGATTCATTTTAAATAATTTGAAGGAGATGCGAAATGAAAGCCAAGTTTTTAAAGGTCATTGCAATCCTGGCGCTGTTATCCCTGGTGTTTACCGCATGTGCCCCCAAGGCACCCGGCGGACCCGGCGAGTCCGTCACGCCGGAGGGCACCCCCCAGGGCGAGCCCGGCGGCCAGCCCCAGCCCATTGATACCCTGCGGGTGGGCATAGCCGCTATGATCAACCAGTTTGACCCAGGCTATTCCATCGGCATCCAAAGCATCAAGATTTTTTACAACATTTTTGACACCCTGCTTACCCGGGACAAAAACGGCAATGTGGCGGGCCAGCTGGCCGAAAGCTGGGACTGGGCGGACGACAAGACCCTCAACGTCAAGCTGCGCAGCGGCATCACCTTCCACAACGGAGAGCCCTGCACCGCCGAAGACGTCAAGTTTACCTTTGACCGCATTATGAGCGGCTTTGGCGACGGCACGGTAGCCGCCCTGTACGAGACCCTGGAGTCGGTGGACATCATCGACGACCTTACCGTTCAGTTTAAAACCAAGGTGGTGGACGCCGCCTTTCTGGACCGGCTGTCCTCCGTGTGGGGGGCCAGCATCGTCCCCAAGGATTACTTAGAGGAAATCGGCAACGAGGCTTTTCAGACGGCGCCCATCGGCACCGGGCCCTATATGATGACCTCCTTCTCCCCCGAAAAAATGGTGCTGACCCGCTATGACGGCTTTTGGGGCGAAGCGCCCAACGCCCGGGTCATCGAGTTCATCCTCTTCCCCGAAGCGTCGGCCCGCATTACGGCCCTGCTTACCGGCGAGGTGGACATTGTCAACGACATCACCTCGGACCTGGTGGACAGCATCGAGGGACAAAAGGGCGTCAAGGTGGTGGGCACCCCCGTGGATAACATCCACATCTATGTGTTCAACACCGAAAACGGCCCCATGGCCAGCCAGAAGTTCCGCCAGGCCCTTACCATCGCCATCAACCGGCAGCAGCTGGTGGACAGCCTTTGGGGCAAGTACGCCTATGTGCCCAACGGCCACCAGTTCCCCTCCTACGGCGACATGTACATCGACGAATATCCCGGCATTCAGTATGACCTGGAACGCGCCAAGGCGCTGGTCAAGGAATCGGGATATGACGGCACCACCATCGAAATCCAGATGCGCCCCGGCTACTATATGAACGGCGACCAGGCCGGCGAGGCCATTGTGGATATGTGGAAGCAGATTGGCGTCAACGCCAAGGTGGTCTATGTGGAAAAAATGACCTGGGACTTCCCCCATGTGCGTTCCTGGTCCAGCGCCTCCCGCTTTGACGACCCCCTGGGCGCCCTGTGGCTGCTGTTTGGCACCGGGACCAACCCCGCCAAGTACACCTGGAAGGATATGCCCCAGGACTGGATCCAGACCGGGCAGAAGCTTATTACCACCGCCGACAAAACGGAAAGAAGGGCGCTGGCCAGCGACCTTGTCAGAATGTTTGACGAATACTGCCCCGGCACCTACCTCTACGCGGTGGAGGACCTTTACGGCATCCGCGACGGCCTGGATTGGGATATGCACTATGCCAAAAACCAGATTATGTCCTTTAGGGCGGAAGACTTTAAGCCCGCCGCGTAACGTATCACACGGATGGTCTGGCGGCTCGTAAGGCGGGCCGCCAGGCCCTTCCCAAGGGGAAAAGAGAGATGCAGATGCAGGATAAGCTGATTGTGGAGAACTTAAAAACCTATTACTACTCCCGCAGCAAGGTTGTCCCCGCCGTGGACGGGGTCAGCTTTACCGTGGACCGGGGCGAGGTTTTGGGCATTGTGGGGGAATCCGGCTGCGGCAAAAGCACCGTGGTGCGCTCGGTGCTGGGGCTTATCGATAAGTCCTATACCCGCATCGAAGAGGGGCGGGTGCTGCTGAACGGCCAATCCCTTTTGGACCTTTCCGAAAAGGAACTGAACAAAATACGGGGAAAAGCCATTTCAATGATTTTTCAAAACCCCCTGTCGTCTTTAAACCCGGTTTACACAGTGGGGAGCCAGATTGTTGAAATTTTAAAAATTCATGAGAATATAAGCAAAGAAGAGGCAAAAAAGCGTGCCGTCGGCCTGATGCGCCAGGTGGGCATACCCGCCCCGGAGTCCCGGTTTTACGACTACCCCCACCAGCTGTCGGGGGGGATGCAGCAGCGCATCCTGATTGCCATCGCCTTGGCCTGCAACCCCCGGTTTTTAATTGCCGACGAACCCACCACCGCCCTGGACGTGACCATTCAGGCCCAGATTTTGGACTTGATTGCCGATTTGTGCAGCCGGCTGAACATGGGGGTCATTCTGATTACCCACAACATGGGCGTGGTGGCCGAAATCTGCGACCGCATTCTGGTGATGTACGGCGGGGTGACGGTGGAGGAAGGCAGAAGCACCGACGTCTTTGCCTCGCCCAGGCACCCTTATACCCGGGGGCTTCTGGATTCCATCCCCACCATTAAGGAGGACAAGGAGCAGCTGTACTCCATCCCCGGGCAGATTCCTGCCTTTGAGGCGCCGGTGGGCTGCTGCCGTTACGCCAGCCGGTGCGCCCGGGTCTTTGACAAGTGCGGGGAGTGCGAACCCCCCCTGTTTGAACTGGAGCATGGGCAAAAGGCGCGCTGCTGGCTTTATGAAAACGTTTCGCCGGTCACTGTGCCTGCCTGTCCGGCCAGTGAAGCCATCACAGAGTAAGGGGGGCAGGAACATGAGCGAAAAAACAACCCTGCTGGAAGCGGCGGGCCTGAAAAAATATTATCCCGTCAAAAAGGGCCTGCTGAGCAAGAAACCCGCCGGCGTGGTCAAGGCGGTGGACGGGGTGGGCTTTACGCTGTATAAGGGGGAGACCCTGGGCGTCATCGGCGAGTCGGGCTGCGGCAAAACCACCCTTTCCCGCATGCTGATGGGACTGACCGGCGCCACCCAGGGCAGCATTACCTTTAAGGGCAGGCCGCTGGACGTCCATATGCCCGTGGACATGCGAAAAGAGATCCAGATGATTTTTCAGGACCCCTATTCCTCCATCGACCCCCGGATGAACGTCTTCCGCATTATCACCGAGCCGCTGCGCATCCATACCAAGCTCAAAAAGAGCGAGATGATGGAACTGGTGCTGCCCATTCTGGATCAGGTGGGGCTGGCGCCCGAGGCCCTTCGGCAGTTCCCCCACGAGTTCAGCGGCGGCCAGCGCCAGCGCATCGGCATTGCCCGGGCCCTGGTGCTAAAGCCCGAGCTGGTCCTCTGCGACGAGCCGGTATCGGCCCTGGACGTCTCCATCCAGGCACAGATCTTAAATCTGTTCCAGCGGCTGAAGCAGGAGCTCCACCTGACCTACATATTCATCTCCCACGACATGAGCGT
>CALGIL010000077.1 GCA_937914895.1 uncultured Angelakisella sp. | reverse complement strand
GCGCTGGTAATCCAGCAGGCCGGCCACCTCCCTGGCCAGGTACTTGGGGCACATTTCGTCCAGGGTGCGGCCATAGTAGATGCACGCGCCGCTGGTCTGGGGGTACAGCTGCAGGATGACGCGGCCCAGGGTGGACTTGCCGCAGCCCGACTCGCCCACCACGCCAAACTTCTCCCCTTCGTACAGGGAGAAGGACACGTCCTCCAGGGCCTTGACACTGACGCCCCGGCGGACGGGAAAGTATTTTTTCAGCTTCTTAAGCTCCAGAAGCACCTTTTTTTCGTCACTCATGTGTGCTCCTCCTCCACCTTGTGGCAGCAGACGAAATGGCCCGGCTCAATCTCCCGCTGGGCGGGGATTTCGGTGCGGCAGCGGTCGTGGGCGTAGGGGCAGCGGGGGTGGCAGCCGCCAATGGCCTCGGTGATGTTGGGAAAGGTGCCGGGAATGGGCTGGATGACAAACTCCTCCGCCTCCACGTCGGGCACGGCGTTCATCAGGCCCACGGTGTAGGGATGCAGGGGGTTTTCAAAAATGGACTCGATCCGTCCCTCCTCCACCTTGCGCCCGGAGTAAAGAATGATGACCCGGTCGGCGATCTCGGCCACCACCCCCAGGTCGTGGGTGATAAAGAGAATGCCGGTGCTCACATCCTTTTTCAGCTTGTTCAGCAGCACCAGCACCTGCTTTTGAATGGTTACGTCCAGGGCGGTGGTGGGTTCGTCCGCAATCAGCAGGCTGGGCTGGACGGCCATGACCATGGCGATCATGATCCGCTGGCGCAGCCCGCCGCTGAGCTGGAAGGGGAACTGGCGCAGCCGGTCCTCCGGGTTGGCAACGCCCACCCGGGTAAGGTAGGAAACGGCGGTGTCCCGGGCCTCCTGCCTGCTCATGCCCAGGTGGAGCATAAGCCCCTCGGTCATCTGGCGGCCGATGGTCAACAGGGGGTTCAGGGCGGTCATGGGTTCCTGAAAAATCATGCCCATGCGCTTGCCCCGCAGGGCGTTGCGCTCCTTGGGGGACAGGGCGGTCAGCTCCTGGCCGTCCAGCTTAATGCTGCCGGAGACCACCCGCCCGTTGTTTGGCATCAGGTCCATAATGGCAAGGGTGGTAACGCTTTTGCCGCAGCCCGACTCGCCCACCATGCACAGGGTCTCGTTTTCCTCAATGTCGAAGGAGATGCCGCGCAGCACCTCGTATTCCTTTTTGTCGATCCGGAAGGTGGCCACCAGATCCTTGACCTCAAGTACTTTTTTCCCCATGGGAACTCCTCCTAAAAAGCGGGTGGGTGTGTTCTAAGCGCCGCCCTTCCCCCCGGGGGGAGGAAAGGGCAGGGCTTAAAACACACGGGGCAGGGGCCCGGCGCGGCCCCGGGGGAGCGGAGGCTCCCCCGGGGACCGGACCGGCGGGGCGTTTTAGCCCGCGTAGCCGATGTCGCAGAGGTAAAAGGTGCCGCCGGGGTCCCGGGTTACGCCGGTGTAGGCGGTGTTGTAGCAGAACATGTTGATGCTGTGGTAAATGGGCTGGACATAGGCCTCGTCCTGAAGAAGGGCGTTGGCCTTCAGCAGATTCTCGGTGCGCACGGCCATGTCGGTGGTGGTTTTGCTGGCGTCGATGGCGGCGTCCACGGCGGCGGCGTCGGCGGCCAGAAGGCGCAGGCGGCGCTGGCCGTTTACCGAGTGGAAGTTGGGCTCCATCAGCTCGGAGCCGTCGCGGGTCACGTTGGACCAGGCGGCCAGGGTGATGTCAAAGCGGCCGTCCACCTTGCTTTCGGTCAGCCAGGCGGACCAGTCGATGCTCTCGATCTTGATGTTCTGGAAGCCGGCCTCGTGAAGGCTGGACTGGAAGAACTCGCCCATATCCTGGTAGGCGGAGGTAGAGGGCACCAGGAAGAGAATCTCCTGGTCGGCCCAGCCGGGATGGGCGTCCAGAATGGCCTTGGCGCCGTCGGGGTCATAGGCGATGTTGTGGGTGGTGGCGGATTCGTCATAGCCGGTAATCTTGGGGCCGATAATGCTCTTGGCGGGGTCGGCGTAGCCCTCCATCATGTACTGGACATAGCCCTCCTTGTCAATGCCCTTCATCAGGGCGGTGCGGAAGTCCTTTTCAGCCATGACGGGGTTGACATAGGAGTCGGCCCGGGCGGCCAGGTAGTAGATCTGGGCGGCCTCGGAGGTGCCGAACTTCACATTCTGCATGGCGTTTACGCGGTCGATGTTCTTTACGCTCAGGTTGGGCATCAGGTCGGCCTCGCCGGTCTCCATGCGGGCCACGGCGGTGGATTCCTCGGTGATGATGGTCATGGTCACGTCCTTGATGGCGGGCTTTGCACCCCAATAGCTGTCGTTGCGGGTTAAAACCACGTTGGAGCCGGAGACGGAGCTGACGAAGGTGTAGGGCCCGGTGCCGCAGGGCTGGGTCATCAGGTCCTGGGCCTTTTGGGCGGTGGGGGAGACGATGGCCGAGTTGGTGTGGGCCAGCTTGGCCAGCAGCACGCCGTCCTCATACTTCAGGTGCAGGACCAGGGTGGTGTCGTCGGGGCATTCGATGCTGTCGATGGAGCTGACGATGGAGGCGCGGGCGGAGCCGAAGTCGGGGTCCTGAATCAGCTCGAAGGTGTACTTGACGGCCTCGGCGTTAAAGGGGGTGCCGTCCTGGAACTTGATGTTGTCGCGCAGCTTGATGGTGGCGGTCAGGCCGTCGTCGGAAAACGTGGGGAGCTCGGCGGCCAGCAGGCAGTTGAATTCCCCGGTGACGGGGTCGATGCGGTACAGTGTCTCGTAAATCTGCACGTTGACGTAGGTAGAGGCACTGTCGTTGGTGCGCAGGGGGTCAAAGCCGGTAAAGGGGGCGGTCAGGGCGACGTTGAACATTTTGTCCTCGTTGGGGTTGGCGCCGGGGTCGGCGCTGCCGCCGGCGGGGGGAGTGGTGGTTCCGTTGCCGCAGCCGGCCAAAAGGCCCAGGCCCAGGACGCAGGCAAGCGTAAGGCTGACAAGCTTCTTCCAGAAATTCATTGGTTCCTCTCCTTTGTCATGGTTTGCGCTTCTCCCCGGTGGGGGGAGGGGCGCCTATTGGCACGCCGGTTTTCCCGCCGGCTGACAATACAAAAACATCAGTCCCGCAGACTGGGGTCCAAAATGTCCCGCAGCTTGTCGCCCAGGACATTGAAGCAGATAACCGTCAGCATGACGGCAAGGCCGGGGATGAAAATGAGGCTGGGCCGCTTCCACATGTATTCCTTGGCCGCGGCAATCATACCGCCCCACTCCGGCTTGGGCGGGGTGACCCCCATGCCCAGGTAGCTTAGGGTGGAGATGGAGATGATGGAGGTGGCCATGCGCATGGTGGCGATGACGATGATGACGGGCAGGCAGTTTTTCAGCACATGGACCAGCAGAATCCGGGAATCCCTGGCCCCCAGGGAACGGGTGGCCAGAATGTAGTCCTCCTCCTTGACCTGGAGCACCTTGCCCCGCACCATGCGGGCAAAGGAGGGGATGGACCAGATGCTGATGGCCAGCATGGTGTTAAAGTCGTTGACGCCCAGCATGGCGATAATCAGCATGGCCAACAAAATGCCGGGAAAGGTAAAGAGAAGGTCCATAAAGCGCATGATGACGTTATCCAGCCGCTTGTAATACCCCGCCAGCAGCCCGCAGACCACCCCCACCACCAGGCCCATAAAGGTGGAGACAAAGCCCACCTTCAGCGAGACCCGCCCGCCGTACAAAAGGCGGGAAAGCACATCCCGGCCAAAGTTGTCGGTGCCCAGCAGGTGCCCGGGGACATAGAGCTCACTGGGGTCGTAGGCGGGGTCGCTTTCGTCGGTGACGGCGGTCCACTGGGCCCAAAAGCCGGGGCGCAGCTTAATGGCGGGGTTCTGCTCCTCATAGTCAAAGGGGGCGATGTACGGGGCCAGGACCACCAATAGAATCTCTATAATCAAAAGGACAAAGCACAGGGTGGCCAGCTTGTTTTGCAGCAGCTTGCGAAGGGCGGTTTGCAGCGGACGGCTGCCCGTGGGTTTTTCCATGGTCTGCTTCCTCCCCTATTCGTAGCTGATCCGCGGGTCGATGACGCAGTAGAGCAGATCGACCAGCAAATTGATGACGATGAACATGGTGGCGATGACCAGCACCGTGCTTTGCACCACCGGGTAGTTGCGGGTGGTAATGGCGTTGATGAGGTAGGTGCCGATGCCGTTGATGACAAAGACCTGTTCGGTAATGATGGCGCCGCCCAAAAGACCGCCGAAGCTGGTGCCGAACTGGGTGACCAGGGGGATGAGGGCGTTGCGCAGGGCGTGGCCCAGAATGACGGTGCCGCGCCTAAGACCCTTGCTTTTGGCGGTGCGGATGTAGTCCGACTGCAGCACGTCCAGCATGGCCGACCGGCCGATGCGGGTAAAGCTGGCAACGGTGGAGGTGGACAGGGCCACGGCGGGCAGAATTACCTGCCTCAGGCCCGTGGGCGTCCAGAAGAAATGGGTCATGCCGCCGGTGGGCAGCACCTTAAGCACCACGGAAAACACATAGATGAGCATGGTGCCCAGCCAGAAGTTGGGGATGGAAATGCCCATGAGGGACCCGGTGGTAAGGACGTTATCCACCAGCGTGTCCTTTTTAAGGGCCGTGATGATGCCCGTGGGAATGCCCACCAAAACGGACAGGAGCATACTGGCAAAGGCCAGGTTGAGGGTGTTGGGCAGGCGCACCGCAATCTCGTCCAGGATGGGCTGGCGGGAAATGTAGGAGGTGCCCAGATCCAGGGAGAGCAGGTTTTTAAGGTATGTAAAGTACTGCACCAAAAAGGGCTTATCCAGCCCCAGGCTGACCCGGACCCGGGCAATGTCCTCCTCCGTGGCGCTTGCGCCGGCCACCATGGTCTCCGGGTCGCCGGGGGCGATGTAAAGGCTGGCAAAGATAATAAAGCTCATGCCCAGCAACAGCAGAAACATCAGCAGAATCCGCTTTATAACATACCTTCGCATGAAAGACGCCTCCCATGAGATAAAAGCCGGCGGAGGGCCCCTCCGCACGGCAGATTTTAATTCTGTATATTATACGGCGTCACCCGGAAAAATGCAACACGCCAAAGTGTTATCAGGTTAAAGTCTCTGTCTTGCACAAAAGAGAGGGGCAGGGAGGAGCGTTTTTTATAAAATGAATGAACATGCAGGAAAAACTTGCAAAACATACCAAATAAAAAAACGCGCCCCGCCGCCCACTTAGGCGGAAGGTGCGCGCTTTACAGTCACAAAAGGAGCCAAAGCCTGCATTTTACGGGATCTTATCAATCTGCGATTGGCCCAGGACCCTGACGCCGTTCTCCGCCAGGAGCGCGGCGATGCCATTTCCATCCGTCAAAGTGCCGGAAAAACACCCGCCGTAAATCCTGCCGTACCGAATCTCCGCCGGCTCCCGGGGCGTGGGCAGGCCCCCCAGCTGCTCCGGGCAGACGGGAATCGGGGCGTGGCGCCCCGCCAGCGCCGGAACGCCGGGCGCTGTGGCGGGCAGGGTGTTATACCGGCAGCTTACGCCCATCAGGCAGGCGCTTACCAAAAGCTTCATTTCCGTGTTCCCTTTGGCATTGTCAGCCGGTGGCTGTGGTCAATCATCTCGTGCAGGGCGTCCTCCGGGACCTCGTCCGGGCGGACGGTGTTCCAGTGCTCCTTGTTCATGTGGTAGGCCGGGGTGACGCCGGGGTAAACATGGCGCAGAAAGTCGGCGAAAAGGGGCTCGCATTTCAGGTTTACGCACAGGCCGCCCCGCTGGTAAATAAAGGCAAAGCTTTTTTTGCTGCCCTTGTGCCGCAGGACCGCCCAGGCGTCCGGCGCGTCGGAAAGGGCGTCGAAGGGGTAGTCCTCGTAGGCGTCGGGATAGGTCAGGCAGTAGTCGATGAGCTCGCGCCGGGTCACAGCTTCGCCTCCCACTCGGCCTCCCGAAAGCCCACCAGCACAAAATCGCCGCCCACCAAAATGGGACGCTTCACCAGCATCCCGTCGGCGGCCAGCAGGGCAAACTGCTCGTCCTCGCCCATGGAAGACAGCCTTTTGGACAGCCCCATGGCCTTGTACTGCAGGCCGCTGGTGTTAAAAAAGCGCTTCAGCGGCAGGCCGCTTTTTGCGTGCCAGGCCCGCAGCTCGGCCTCGGTGGGGTTTTCGGTCTTGATGTTGCGCAGGTCATACGCCGCACCCCTGGCATCCAGGAACGCCCGGGCCTTTTGGCAGGTGGTGCATTTGGAATAACAAATGAAGAGCATGCGAATTCCTCCATTTCTGCTTTGAGTATAACACAATTCCGCTGGAAAACACAGCCATTTGACAGGACCCCCGGCATCTGGTACCATGATGCGGAGCCCATGAAAGGAGACTGAAATGGAAAAGTTTATACCGCTTAAAAAGCTTTCGAAGAAAAAGCGGCGGCAGCTGGCGGCGCAGAGGCGCGGCACCTGGGGCGGGTTGAATCCGGTGACGCGAAAGCCCGCAAACCCCAAGGCGTACAACCGGAAAAAGGCACGGAAATGGAGTGAGGATTCCATGGCCGTGTCTTTTTGTTTATTACTTTCCAGCAATGGAAAGCAATCAAAGATTACCGGGGAAGCCCTGCGGGATGCTTCTTTCTATTGCCGCGCTTTGTAACCAAGCCAACCTTTCTCCACTTTTGTCCGGGCAAAAGTGGCAAAACCCGCCGGGGGAAACCCCCGGACCCCAAGGGATATAGTTTTCCTGTTGTCCGCCCCGGTCGTGGCATGGGCCGGTTTTTGCTTGTTACTTTCCAGCAATGGAAAGGTACCAAAGATTGCCGGGGTTCCCCCGGATTCCCCTGACCTACGGGGTGCTTCTTTTTATTGCCATGCTTTGTAACCGAGCCAACCTTTCTCCACTTTTGTCCGGACAAAAGTGGCAAAACCCGCCGGGGGAAACCCCCGGACC
>CALGIL010000076.1 GCA_937914895.1 uncultured Angelakisella sp. | reverse complement strand
GAGGGGGCCGGGTATGCGGCGCTCATAATGCCCCCCGCATACCCGGCCCCCTCCCCGCAGGGGTAAACGCCCCGGGCCCCGGGGGACTGCAGGCTGTCGTCCCGGAGGATGCGCACAGGGGAGGAGGTGCGGGTCTCCGGACCGGTAAGCACCGCATCGGCCGCGTCGAAGCCGGGCAGGCGGCGGCCAAACAGCCGAAGCCCCTCCTTCATCCGGCCGGCCACCGCCGGGGGCAGCAGGGCGTCCAGGTCCCCGGGGACGACGCCCAGGGCGTAGCTGGGCTGTACGGCGCCAAAGCCGCACCCCGGCTTTCCCGCCAAAAACCGCCCCACCGTCTGGGCGGGGGCCCTGTACCCTCCCCCCGCCGCGGCGTAGGCTCGGCGCTCGATTTCCCGCTGAAAGGCCACACCGTCTAAGGGGCCGCGGCCGAAATCCCGCCCATCCACCGACACCACCAGGGCGGAATTGGCGTTGCGGCCGTCCCGGAGGTGGCGGCTCATGCCGTTGGTGACCACGGCTCCCTCCTCCGACGCGGCGGGCACCACCACCCCGCCGGGGCACATGCAAAAGGTGTAGACGGCGCGCCCCCGGGCATCCCGGTGGGAGAGCTGGTATTCCCCCCTGGGCAGCGCCGGATGGCCGGCATGGCTGCCGTACAGCCCCCTGTCAATGGTCTCCTGCAGATGCTCAATGCGCGCCCCCACCGAAAAGGGCTTTGCCTCCATGGGCAGCCCCAGGCCGTACACCATGTCAAAGGTATCCCGGGCACTGTGCCCCACGGCCAGCACCAGCACCTGGGCGGGCAGCTGTGTCCCCCCTGCCGTGACGCCGCAAAGGGTCCCGCCGCGCAGACGGATGGCCTCCAGGGGGGTCTCAAACCGCACCTGTCCCCCCAGGCGGATGATTTCGTGCCGCAGATTCTGCACCACCTGGCGCAGGAGGTCGGTGCCGATGTGGGGCTTTGCCTCCCATAAAATCTCCTCCGGCGCCCCAAAGGCGGCCAGCTGCTCCAGCACATAGCGGCACCGGGGGTCGTGGGTGCGGGTGGTCAGCTTGCCGTCGGAAAAAGTGCCCGCACCCCCTTCTCCAAACTGGATATTGCTGTGGTCCAGCAGGGGGCCGCCCCCCAAAAAGGCCTCCACCGCCCCCACCCGTTTATCCATCTCCTGCCCCCGCTCCAGGATGATGGGGCGATAGCCCATGCGGGCCAGCACCAGCCCGCAGAACATCCCCCCGGGGCCAAACCCAGCGATGACCGGGGGGGCTTCCAAAGGGGCGGTGCCGGGGGTCAGCACCAGGGGCTGTGGCTGAAAAAGACTGACATCCGGCCCCGGCTTTACCCGGTCCTCCCCTTCCGCCTCCAACCCCACGGTGTATAAAAAAGAGATGCGGTCCTGCTTGCGGGCGTCCAGGGACCGCTTGGCAATCCAGCTGCGGCGGATTTGGGAGGCGTCCAGACCGGCGGCCAAAATGGCCTTCTGAATGCAGTCCTCCCGATCCTCCTCCAGGCCCACGCGGATATTGGAAATCAGCAGCGCCATGGCGTTTTTCCCCTCCAGTCAAGATGAGCCTGCCCTGAAAAGAGCAGGCCCATGGGTTCTTTTGTTTACGGGACGCCGTTATTCGGCCTCCCGCACCTCAATGACCACCGAATAGCTGCCCACCGCCCACACCAGGCCCCGCTCCGGCGCGTAGATGCGCACCGGCATTTCGTAGGAGGCCAGGCGGATCTCCCGGTCGGAAAGGTCGATCTCCACCACAAAGTCGCTGGCCTTCAGGTTGTGCATGGCGGACTCGGTGCCAATGACCTTGACAAAGTTGATGGCCGAGGTGATGACGTGGGCCTCGTAGCCCGGCGGAACGTTGGTGATGACAAAATTGCTCAAATTGAGGTGCTGTTCGGAAAAGCCGCTGTTGTCAAACTCCACCACCACCTCGTCCACATAGTTGATGTTGACAAAGTCCTCGGGCAGGTTGACCGGGAAGGAATAAATGCTCTGCTTGGTAAGGTCCAGATTTTCAAAGTTGAGGTTGCCCACCTTGATTTCATAGATGTTGCGCATGGCGTCCTCGGGGGCGGCCACCTGGATGGTATCGCTGGACATATAGTAAAGCAAATCGTCCACATCCAGCCCCTGGGGCACGTTGAGGAAGGACAGGGTCAGGGGCAGGTCGGCAATCTTCTTTACCGGCACAATAATATCGGTGGTGGTGATGTTGCTGATCAGGTGTTCGCTGGCTACCGGCTCCCCTTCCCGGTCCAGCAGCTGAATGGGGACGCTGAACACCTGGGACACGGTCAGGGGCTGGCTGGGCCCCTCGTACCGGACCACCGCCCGGGCCACCCGGGTGACGTCGTTCTGCGGCCCGCTGATGGTCAGCTCCGAGGGGGAAAGCTCCACCTGGCCCAGCAGATAGCTTTCGGGGACCGAAATGCCGTCGATGTCCAGCTCGATAGGCACCTCCTTGGACATCATCCGGTCAAAGGTGACCCGGATGGAGCTGGACCCCTTAATCTGCACGGTGTAAGGGGCGCTGAGGCTGGCGCTGGGCTCCACCGCCAGCTCGTACTGGCCCGCGCCCTTGACCGAGGTCAGAAAGGCGCGGAGATGAATGTCGTCCCGGGTCAGGTTGCCAATGTCATACCGCTTTCCGGATACCTCCACCGTCAGGGTGGCGTCCCCGCCCTCGATGATGCTCAGGCCCAGGGACTGCAGGGCGGCCTCGTCAATCTGCACCGGCACGTCGGTGATGGTCTTTACATCCACATTGTCAACGGCGTACACCACAAAAAACCACAGGCAGACGGCAATCAGCACCGACAAAACTTTGCTGGCTGTGGCGTTGCGGAGCAGTTCCCGGATGTTCCATTTACCCTTGGCAATCATGGCTGCCTGGTTCCTTTCTTTCCAAAAAACTTTTTGCGGTCCGACGTGTGGTCCCCGCCGCTTTCCACAAACTCCTCGTAAAGAATCTTGCTCAGGTTGTTGGCGGTCAGGCGCAGGTTCAGCTTGCTGTTTTTGGCCACCGAGATGTTGCCCGTCTCCTCCGAGACCACCACCACCACGGCGTCGGACACCTCGCTCATCCCCAGGGCCGCGCGGTGGCGGGTGCCCAGGGTGCGGCTGATTTCGTAGTTGTCGGACAGGGGTAAAAAGCACCCCGCCGCATACAGCCGGTTGCCCCGGATGACCAATGCCCCGTCGTGAAGGGGCGTGTTGGGAAAGAAGATATTTTTGATGAGGTCGGCGCTGGGCTGGGAATCGATGATGGTGCCGGTGGAAATAATGTCCCCGATGCGGGTGGTCTTTTCCATGACGATAAGGGCGCCGATGCGCTCCTTGGACAGCATGGCGCAGCTGTCGCAGATGGCGTCAATGGTCTTGACGGTCATGGCCCGCTCCTGCTCCTGGGTGCCCAGGGCCCCGGCAAACACGGGCAGCCTGCTGATGCTGGTGCGGCCCACCTGCTCCAGAATTTTGCGCAGCTCCGGCTGGAACAGCACCAAAAGGACGATGGCGCCGTACCGGATGATGTACTCCATAATGGTTTTGACAGTGCGGAACCCCACCAGATAGGCCACCAGGTACATGGCCAGAATGGCAAAGACGCCCTTGATCAGCTGCTCGGCGCGGGTCTCCCGCACCAGGCGGATGAGGTAGTAGATGATGACGGCGACAATGACGATGTCCAGGAAATCCTGAAGCTTAAACATGTGCAGGGTTGCCACAAAGCCGTCCCACAGCTGTGCGAAGTTGATGTTTGTCATGGGTCCAGCATTCCTCCCTGCCGGGACGCGCCTTAGTTCAGCCAGCGGGCTGCCGCGTCCCCGATTTTCGATAAAAGCCAGCCTAGTCCGCGCCGCCTGGGCGGCTTTGCGGCTGTGCGCCGGCGGTTTCCCTTCTTCTTACTCTGACCCGAATCCGCCCGTCCCCACCTTTCGGCAGGCCGGGCGTCATCGAAAAAAATGGTCTTGGGTGTAGGGGTCCGGTCTTTCCGCAGGCTGTCCGGTCTCCCCGGCCTCCTCAGCTTCCTCAGCTTCCTCAGCTTCCTCAGCTTCCTTCACTTCCGCCTGTGCCTCGGCGGCGTCCCCGCCAAGGCCGGACAGGGTCTGTTCAAAGGCGCCCAGGGTTGCCCAAATATCCGCCTTCAGCCCGGAAAACTCATCCTTTAGTCTGCCCAGCTCCCCCGCGGCCTTTGCGGCCCTTACGCTGGCGGCGGCGCTTTCCACCATTTCCTTGGCCTGGCGGCGGGCGGTTTCCAAAACGGCGTCCGCCTCCTTTGCGGCCTTTTCCATGGCCTGCCGCGCCGGGTTTTGCTCCTGCTGGGCCTCCATCTGCTCCAGGCGGGCCAGCAGCAGCTTGATTTTGCCCTCCTGGTCGGCGGATTTATTTTGCAGCTGCTTGTTCAGCTCCAGCTGAATCTGCAGCTCGTTGTCCTTGTTGCGCGCCACCTGCACCAGCTGGTCCGCGTCGGCCTTCAGCTTGTCATAGGCGGCCTTTTGGGCCGCGTGGGCCTCTTTTTCGTTGTAAAGCTGGGCCTTTAAAATTTCCTGCTGGCTGGTCAGCTCCTCCACCACGCCCCGGAGCTCCTCCGTTTTGGCCCCCATGGCGTCCGTTTCCCCCTGGAGCTCCGCCTCCCTGGCCTTTGCCGCGGCGTCCTTGGAGTATATGTAGTCCAAAACCACTTTTTTCTGAAAGCCGAACATGGCTGTTGGAAATACTTTTTGCTGGTCCATGGTTTTCTCCATTCCTTTTGTTTTCTCAGGTCCGAAGCGTACGATTTAGTTAAAATGATTATACCACCTTGTGCATCAAAAGACAATTATTTTTGCAGGGGGCGCAAAAAAGGACCTGCGCGGCGCTGCCGCACAGATCCTTTTGCCGCCGGGCCTTACTGCACGTAGGAATGAATGACCTTGGTGGGACAGACCTCCACGCACTTCTGGCAGTTGGTGCACTTTTCCGGGTCGATGGCGGCCAGGTTTTCGGTGACCACAATGGCGTCGTATTCGCAGGCCTTTTGGCAGCGCATACAGCCGATGCACCCGGCCGTGCAGATTTTGCGGGTAAACGCACCCTTGTCGTGGGAGGAGCAGCCCACATACACAAGGCTGGTGTCCACCGTCAGCTGGAACAGATGGTTGGGGCAGATCTTGACACAGGCGCCGCAGCCGGTGCACAGGGCGCGGTTGACGACCACCAGGCCGTTGTCCACGCTGAGTGCCCCAAATTTGCAGACCTTTACGCAGTCGCCGTAGCCCAGGCACCCGTGGCTGCAGCTGCGCCGCCCCTGATAAAAGGTATTGCAGGCCTTGCAGGAGGCTGGGCCCTCATAGTCCATGATATATTCGCTGGTGTCATAGTTGCCGCTGCACTTAAGGACGACCTTCTTTTCCCGGACATCCTCAAAGGGCAGGCCCAGGTACTCGCTGACCTGGCGGGCCACAGCGCTGCCGCCGGGGGTGCACAGGTTGCACTTGACCTCCCGGGTGGCAAGGGCGGCGGCGTAATCGTCACAGCCGGCATAGCCGCAGGCGCCGCAGTTGGCGCCGGGGAGCAGCTCCCGCACCTCCTCCACCGTTTTGTCCACATCCACATGGAACACCTTGGAGGCGAAGGCCAAAAGGGCACCGGCGGCAAGTCCCAGTCCTGTTACAATGGAAATTCCTGAAAGCATTCAGGCGCCCTCCCTTACTGAAAGATTCCTTCGACAAGGCCCGTAAAGCCCATGAAGGAGACGGAAACAATGGCGGCGGCAATCAGGGTGATGGGGATGCCCTGAAAGCTTTCGGGCACGTCGGCGCGCTCCACCCGGGAGCGGACCCCGCAGAAGAGCACCATGGCCAGCAGAAAGCCAAGGCCGGCGCCAAGGGCGTTGACAATGGCCAGGCCCAGATTCTCAAAGCCCTTGTCAATGTTGAGGACCGTGACGCCCAGCACGGCGCAGTTGGTGGTAATCAGGGGCAGGTAAATGCCCAGCGCCCGGTAGAGGGCCGGAATGAATTTTTTAAGGATCATCTCCACCACCTGCACCAGGGCCGCGATGATGAGGATGAAGACGATGGTCTGCATATAGGCAAGGTCGCGGGGGACGAGAACGTAGGTGTAGATGGGCCAGGTGACAGCGGTGGACATCACCATGACAAAGGTGACGGCAATGCTCATGCCCACGGCGGAATCCATCTTCTTGGAAACCCCCAGAAAGGGGCAGATGCCCAGGAACTTATTGAGCACAAAGTTTTCGGTGAGAATCCCGGTAAAGAGAATGACAAAAAGCTCTTTCATCCCTTAGCACTCTCCCTTCCCCGCCGATTCGCAGGCGGCCGCGGCCGGACATCCGGCGCAGCCCGCGGCGGCGCGTTTTTTTAAGGCGCGTCCATGGGTGACCTTGTTGAGGATGGCGATGATGAGGCCGAAGGTAAAGAAGCCGCCCGGGGCCATCTTCATGATCAGAATGGGGTCCATGGCCGAGGGCAGCACCTGGAAGC
>CALGIL010000075.1 GCA_937914895.1 uncultured Angelakisella sp. | reverse complement strand
GGTATGCCCGGGCGGGGGGCAGCGACCTTTTTGTCTACGAGGCCGACGAGTTTAAGGACACCTTTTTGGAGACCTGCCCCGACTTTGCGGTGGTGCTGAACATCGACAACGACCACATGGACTACTTTGGCACCATCGAAAACGCCATGGCCTCCTACACCAAATTTGTGCAGAAGACCCGGCGGGTGCTGTACAACGGGGAGAACCCCAGGACGGCGGAGGCCGTGGGCCGGGTGTCCGGCGTGGAGAAGCACACCTTCGGCTGGTCGGCGCAGAGTGACTTCTACCCCGCCGACATCCGCAAAAAGGACGGTCTGTGCCGCACCTTCCGCCTGATGCACCGGGGGGAGGAGCTGGCGGAACTGACCCTGCACGTCCCCGGGGAGCACAACATCTTAAACGGCGTGGCCGCCGCCGCCGCGGCCTTTCTGCTGGGGGTGGAGCCCCAGGAAATTGCCCGCCATCTGGCTGCTTTTGGCGGTGCGGGCAGGCGCTTTCAGGTGCTGGGCAAGGTGGGGGGCGTCACTATTGCCGACGATTACGCCCACCATCCAGCCGAGCTGGCCGTGACCCTGAAGGCTGCCCGGGAGCTGAACTTCCGGCAGGTATGGGCAGTGTTTCAGCCCTTTACCTTCTCCCGGACCTATCTGCTGCTGGAGGATTTTGCGGACGCCCTGGCCTTGGCGGACCGGGTGGTGATGAGCCAGATTATGGGCGGCAGAGAGGTGAACACCTACGACATCCAAACCAGCGACCTGGGGGAGAAAATCCCCGGCAGCGTCTGGTTTGACACCTTTGAGGAAATTGCCGACTACGTCATGGCCGAAGCCCAGCCGGGGGACCTGGTGATCACCCTGGGCTGCGGCGACATTTACAAGTGCGCCCGGATGATGCTGAAGAAGGGCCAGCCCCAGTAGAGTGGGTTGGCCCAACGGGTATATATCTTTTTGCCTCCGGCGGGGATTCCTGCCGGGGGCATTTTAATGCCCTGCGGGCAGGGCCTGCGCGTACCGCTATGTTGGCCAGAAAGCCAAGGCCCTTTTTGCCCTGCCGGGCGGGGTTTGTTTTTAGCCAAGATACTGCTTCTTTGCTCTATGGGACACATTCCCAAACCCTCCAACACCTCCAGAGGGTCCCATGGATACAGCATTCCTGTTGTCCGCCCTAGTCATGGCGTGGGCCGCCTTTTGTTTGTTACTTTCCAGCAATGGAAAGGTACCAAAGAT
>CALGIL010000074.1 GCA_937914895.1 uncultured Angelakisella sp. | reverse complement strand
TCTGCTGGGGACCGGCGGAATCCGCCGCGCCGAAAAGCACAGGGACATTATGAACCAGTTTGACTTTATCCAAATTTCGCCCGAGGCTGCCCTGCACATCGCCGGCGTGGAGCACCCCGACCCCGCCGGCGACGACGGGGTCATCCGGGAGGTGATGGGCCGCCTTATCCAAAAAGGCGCCCGGGAGATTTTGGTGCCCTTCTCCGGCGGAAAAATTGCGTACGCCACCCCGGACTCGGTCTACCTGCTGTCGATTCCCGTGTGCAGGCGCCACGATGAGTATGCCTTTTATCGGGACATCATCATGGGCGGTATGGTATACGGGCATTCCAGGCACTGGCCGGTGGAAAAAATGCTGAAGTTTGCCGCCGCCAGCAGGGAGCTCTTCTTCCAGCAGAACAGGACCGTCCTCGCCTTTACCCTGGGCGGCGTCCGGCAGCTGCAGGATACCTACGACGACAGCATTATTGTCCGCTATCCCCTGTAAGGGGCCGCCGCATATTTGTGCGCCCGCAAAGGAACAATAACCCTGCAAGCAGGGGCCCCTTGGCCCAAAACCATGCAGCGGGAGGAATTGTCGATGAACCGGGACAGCAGCAACACCAACAACATGGCCAGTCTGCCCATGAACACCCTGGAGGAGATCCCCACCCCGGGTGCGGACGCCCAGGCCATTACCGGCCTTGTGAAGAAGGGGGGGCGCATCACCGGATACCAGCTGGCGGACGGCCGCGTTCTGACCAAGGAGGAGGGCGTGGCCCTGGCCCGCCAGGGGGGAATCCGGGGCGTGGGCGTCGCTCGGCGCGGCGACACGGAGTATTTAAAGTCTCTGCCCGACGACGCCGAGGGCAACAATTTGGGCAACCTGCCCTCGGTCACCCAATAGTACAAAACAGGCCCCCTTCCACCGTGGTGGAGGGGGGCCTGTTTTGCGCCGCCCCGGCGGCCTATTTGTCCCCTTGGGACGCTTCGATATACCGGACCACGTCGCCCACCGTCGCAAAGCATGCGGCCTCGTCGTCATAGACGGTCAGATGAAACTTTTTTTCCACGGCAATCACCAGCGCCGCCGCGTCTATGGGCTGGATGCCGTATTCCGGCGTAAACGCCGTCTCCTCCGTAATGCCTTCCTCGCCCTCCCCCAGAATTTCGGCCAGAAGGCGGGCCACCTGCTGTAGAATCACAAAGCATCCTCCTGTCCGCCGCCGGACAAAAATCGGCTTGGCTTGCCCACATAAAATAAAGCAAGTCGGTGCAGCGCCCGGGTGGCCGCAATATAAAGCAGCTTTTTATCGTCGGCGGTGTGATAATGGACGTCGTCGGCGTCATAGACGAGAGCGGCGTCAAACTCCAGGCCCTTGGCCATGTAAATGGGGGCGATGCAGATGCCGGACAGCGCCGCGGGGCGGGTGCCGTCCATCAGCGCCGCCCCTGCCGAAGCCCCCATTCGTTCATACAGTTCCTCCGCGGCGGCCAGACTTTTGCAAAGGACGCAGACGGACCGGTACCCCTGGGCCCCCAGCTCCCGGATAAACGCCGCCAGCTGCCGGTCCAGCAGGTCCCGGCCGGCGGCGGAGAAGATCTCCGGCGGGGCGCCGTCGCGGCCGAAGCACTCCTGCCCGGACGGCCCCTCCAAAAACCTTCCGCTGAAGGCGATGATTTGCCGGGTGCAGCGAAAGCTTTTGGACAGGGTCAGCAGGGTGGAGGTTTTTTTGTTCAGGATGTGCCGGACATCCTCGTAAAACGCGGGGGGCGCTTCTTTTTCAATGGTCTGGTGGAGGTCGCCCAGGACCGTGTATTTAGCCCTGGGGAACAGCAGGTTTAAAATCTCAAAATGGATGGGGCAGCAGTCCTGGGCCTCGTCCACCACAACCTGCCGGATGTCCCCGTAAGCATCGCAGCCGGCCAGCACCGCCTTTAAAAACGTAAGAGCCAGGGCGTCCTCGTACCGCGGGGGGGCCGGGGCCGGCAGGGCGTCCGTCCGCCGCCGGATTTCCTCCGCGTTTTCCGGCAGCGTCAGGCCCTTTGCCAGGGCGTAAAACAGGTTTTTGTCATGGAACATCCTGCGGTACAGGGCGGCGTAATCAATCCTTGTAAAGGAACGAATCCGGGCAAGGAGCAGCCTGTTTTCCCGGATGGACAGCATTCGGGCAAAGGCCGGAACCTCGTAGGCGTGCTCCGGGTAGCGCCGGGCAAAGCGCTCCAGCTCCTCAAGGCGGGATTTGTTTTCCTCCCGGACCTCCCGCAGAATCATCGTCTCAATCTGCTGCAGCCCCGCCGCTGCCGGAATGCGGGCGTCCCGCCTAAGCAGCCTTTCCTTCAGGAGCTGCCGGTCAAACAGCTGCCGGCGGTGGTACAGAACATCACAAAAGGGGACCAGTCTGCGCTGGTAGCGGACTGCCAGCCGCCGCAGCATAATGATGAAGGTCTGGGAGGCCTTAAATTCCACGCCGGCTTTCAGCAGGGCTTTTTCGCCGGCGTCGGCACAGGTAATCAGCTCCTCAAAAAGCTGGTGCTTGGTTTGCATCTGCGGAAGATCCCCGCCCAGCACCCGGCCGCAGAGGTCCTCAAAGGCCAGGGTTTGGACGTTTTTTTCTCCCAGCTCCGGCAAAACGCCGGAGATATAGTCCGAAAACAGGGCGCTGGGCGAAAGAATGACAATTTGATGGGAGGACAGCCCGGAGGAGAGCCCCCGGTACATCAGATACGCCACCCGGTGCAGGGCCACCGACGTCTTGCCGCTTCCCGCCGCGCCCTGCACCATCAAAAGCTCATTTTGGGAATCCCGAATAATCGCATCCTGGTCCTTTTGAATGGTCTCCACAATGCTGACCATTTTGGAGGGGGCGTTTTTGGCCAGCAGCTTTTTCAGGAATTCATCGGTGATCTCCACATTGGCGTCAAAAAAATATTCAAATCTGCCCCGCTTTATTTCGTACTGCCGCTTTAAGGAGACGTCGCCGCGTATGGTGCCGCCCGGCGCCTCGTACTGCGCCGGGCCCCGCTCGTAGCGGTAAAAAAGGCCGGCGATGGGTGCGCGCCAGTCAAAGATGCGCACGGCGTGGGTGGATTCGTCCAGCAGCGATCGGCGGCCGATGTAGATGCCGGCGGCCTCGGCCTCCCCGGATTCGCGGAAATCGACCCGGGCAAAGTAGGGGGAATCCCGCATGCGCTCCAGCGTCTGCACCTCTTCCACGTCGGTCAAATAGGAGGCGGTGCGCAGGGCCAGCTCCTCCTGGTACTGGGACAGCTCCACCGCGGCGTCAAAATCCGCCGACGAATGGGCGGCGCCGTCCCACATCTCTTTTTGGGAGGTGAGAAGGCCGCCCCGGCCCTGCCGTCCGGACGCACGCTTTTTTTCCAGCCGGGCGTCCACCAGGGCCAGAATTTCTTCAAAATATGCCTGCTCCCGCTGCAGCTCCTGCTGGTAATTTTGCATAGGCGGCTATTCCTCTCTTAAAGCAAGAATAAAAAAGGCGGCGGCGGTTTGGGCAATGTGGTCCTTCAGCTGCCGGGCGTCCCGGATAAGCCCCCTGCCGCTGATGAAATTTGAGACCTCGCCCACCATGTAGCAGTGTACGTCGTGCAAAACGCTGTGGATGCGCTCCCGGGCGGGGGCGGGGGGCGCCATGGCAAGGCAGATGCCCTCCAGCGCTTCCACCATGGCGTCCACCGCCTCCCCGGTGGCGGCCTTGTCCTCCTCCGGCGCGGGTCCCTCCATAGGCGTCAGCCACAAAAGGCGGAACCAGCCCTCGTGGTCCACATACAGCGCCGCCAGTGCAAAAAAGAACCGGCGGAGCCTGTCCCGGCCGTCTTCCGCAGCCTCCAGCTCCCGGGCAACCTCCGCCGTAAACCGCTTTTGGACTTCCGTGTGGACGGCCCAAAGCAGGGCACCCAGCGAGGGAAAGTAGTGGTATAAATTTGTGTGAGCGCACCCCAGGACGTGGGCGATTTCCCGCAGATTTACGCCGCGGACCTCCCCCTTGTCCTGGAGCAGGTCCAGCGCCGCCATAACCGCCTGTTCTTTTGTGATGTTTTTTTTCGCCAAAGGTTGTTCCTCCTGCCGCCCTCGAAAGTTACCGGTGGTAATGACAGCTTACGCCTCTTTTGTGCGCCTGTCAATGGT
>CALGIL010000073.1 GCA_937914895.1 uncultured Angelakisella sp. | reverse complement strand
GGCCTCCCGCCGCGCCTGCAGCGCCCGCAGCTCTTCCTCTAAGCTGGCCAGGGCGGTACGCCTGCGGCTCAGGTCCTCCTCCACCAGTTCCACCAGCCGGGGGAGGGGCAGGCTGGCGGGGTCGGCCACACCGTCCAGCACCTGGACGCCGTTGTCCCGGAGGTTCTGGACATATTTTCGCACCATGGCCCGGCCCTGGGCCGCCTCCTGGGTCATCTCTTTGCGGGTCTGTTCCAGGCGGGCGGTAAAGGCCGCGTAGCGCTCGGTAGAAAACAGCTGGCGGAACAGCTGGGCCTTGTCCCGGCTGCCGGATTCCAGCAGCTCCCGGAATTCCCCCTGGGCCAGCATAACGATTTTTCGAAACTGGTCGCAGTCGATGCCCAGCAGCTCCCGCAGCTTCTGGTCCACCGGGGACACCCCCTCCATCTGGGTGCCGTCGGGTAGGGTCAGCTGCGCCCGATGCTCCACCGGGCGGGTCCCCTCGCCCCGCTGCCGGGGCAGCTCCTGCCTGGGGCGGCGCAGGACGGTATACTCCTGGTCCCCCAGCCGAAAGACAAGCTCCACCGCGCAGACGGCGCCCGGGGCGGCGGCCTTGGAGCGAAAGTTTTCGCTTTGGCGGGCGCTGCCGCTGGCCTTGCCGTACAGGGCAAAGGTGATGGCGTCAAAAATGGTGGTCTTGCCCGCGCCGGTCTTGCCGCTGATGAGGAAGATGCCGTGCTGGTTTGCGGCGGAAAAATCGATGGAGGTCTCGCCGGAAAAGGGCCCGAAGGCGGTCATGGTCAGTTTGACGGGCTTCATCCCAGCCGCACCTCCTCCCGGGTCGTATCGGCGGCCTCGGCCGCAAGGGCCCGTTCCTCGTCGGTCAGCTCCCGGCCGGTGACCTCCCGGAAAAAGCCGGCAAAGGCCTCCTCCAGGGTCAGCCGGGCAAGCCTTGCGTTGGCCCCCACCGCCACCTCCTGCTGGACGGTGGACCGGTACCGGATGGCCAGATAGTGGGGATAGACGTTGCGGACCCGCTCGGCGGCCCCCAGCAGGGTGGTGTCGGTCAGGATATTGACCAATACGTAGTCGTCGGAGGAAAACTCCCCCTGGGTGGGGTCCAGCAGCTCCTCCAGGGTGCCGGTGACGGTGCGCACGCGGCGCAGGGGCGGGAAGCGGACCGGCTGAATTTGCAGACTGCCCTTTTCCTCCAGGGTCACCGACAGCACCTGCTTTTGCTGGCCCTCCTCCGACACCGAGTAGGCCAGGGGAGAGCCGCAGTAGCGCAGGTGGTCCGCCCCCGCCGCCTGGGGGGCGTGGAGGTGTCCAAAGGCCCCGTAATCAAAGTCCGTAAACAGCCCGGAATCCACCAGGTCCGCGCCGCCCACCACCACCTCGGAATCGGTGCGCAGGGCGTCCGCGCCGGGGTCCGGGCGGTCGGCCGGGGCAAAAAAGCCGTGGGCCACCAAAATATTGCGCTCCCCCCAGGGGATGCGGTCCCGGTTGGCCTCCATGAGGACCCGGTGGGCGTCCTGAAAGCTGCGGATGTCGTTTTTTTGGTCCGGAAAAAGATTTTTTCCATCGGAGGGGGTCAGGTAGGGCAGCAGATAGAAATGCACCGGCCCATAGCCGTCCTCCAGGGTGACCCGGTCTAGCTCCGGCCGGGGCCGGGCCGCCATATGCAGCCCCCCGGCCCGGTACAGGCCGCTGCCAAACTGCAGGCGGCTGGGGCTGTCGTGGTTGCCGGCGATGCACAGCACCGGCAGCCCCAGGTCCAGGGCCAGGGCGGACAAAAACCAGTCGCACAAATCCACCGCGTCGGCGGCGGGCACCGCCCGGTCGTACAGGTCCCCGGCAATGACCACGGCGTCGTGGGGGGTGCCGCGCAAAAAGTCCAGCACCTGGCGGCACCAGTGGCGCTGGTCCTCCAGCAGGGTATATTCAAAAAGCGTTTTGCCAAAATGCAGGTCGGACAGGTGTAAAAAACGCATGGAATTCCTCCCTCTGCCGCCATCGGACGCGCCGGCTGTCTTCCCGCTTATTGTACCGCGCGGGGGGGACAAAGTCAAAAGGCCGGGCGGGTTTTCCGCATACTTTCCGCCAGGCCTCCCATACTTCCCCTGACGGCCGTGCCCAGCCGCGGAAAGGGGGAGGTCCATGAACATACTTATCATCAGCCAGTACGCGGGGGGCCCCATGGGGGACCGCCCCCGCCAGCTGGCGCACCGGTGGACCCCGCTGGGGGACCGGGTGGCCATTGTCACTGCGGACCCCGGGCAGGGGCAGGACCCCGAGATAAAGCGGGGCCTGGAAAAAAAGACGCTGGACGGCGTGGAGCACGTCTTTCTCCCCATTCCGCCCAGCGGCGGGGAGGGGGAGGGGGAGGAGGACGAAGACGGGGAGCGTTCCTCCTTTGCCAAACGGCTTTATGGGCTGGCCCCCCAAATTGCCCGGGAGCTTGCGCCGGATGTGGTGGTGGCGGCCTCCGGCCACCCCTGGGATGCCCTTGGGGCCCGGCGCATCGCCCGCAGGGCCCGGGGGGGCTTTGTCTTTGAGCTGCGGGAAAACTGGCCGGACATCCGGGAGGAGCGCCGGGGGAGGCCCGACCCGCGGGCCCGCCGGGCCATGGGCGCGGCCCTGGGCAAAAGCGACCGGGTGGTGTCCCTGCTGCCCCGGGGGGCGGAGTACCTGAAGGCGCTGGGGGTCCCCCCGGACAAGGCCGTCTGCATCCCGGACTTTTCCGGCCCGTCCCCGGCGGACCGGGGCCTTTCCCCCCATTTGGAGGAGGCCTTGGACCACCTGCGCGCCTGCTATGATTTTTTGGTGCTGTACCAGGGGGACCTTGCGCCGGAACGGGCCCTGGGGCGGCTGGTGGACGCCGCCAAGCTGCTGGAGGGGCAGAGCCTTGCGGTGGTCATCCTGGGCGGAGGCAGGGGCAGGGGGGCCCTTTTGCGGCAGATGCGGGAAGTAACCGCCGCCAACGTCTACCTGCTGGACGGTGCGGAGGAGGGGGAGCGGCCGGAGCTGTACCGCCGCGCCGACTGTCTTTATTATGGGGACGGGCGGTCCGCGGCGGTTCGGTACGGGGTGGGCAGCCAGGCGCTGGTGGAGCTTATGGCCTGGGGGACGCCGGTGGTGACGGCCCTTGACACCGACCAAAGTCCCGTGGAGCTGGCCGGCTGCGGCTTGAACGCCCGGGAGGGGGACGCCGCCGCCCTGGCCCGCGCCCTTGCCCGGATGCGGGACACGCCCCCCGCCCGGCGCCGGGCCATGGGGGAGCGGGGCCGCGCCTTTGTCCAAAAAAACCACGATCCCCAGGTGCTGACCCAAGCCTACCGGAGCCTGCTGGAGGAGACGGTCCGTCAAAAATAAGTGGACGGACCCTCCTCTTTTTGGTATCATAGAGTATATCTACGGGGGCATATGCCCCTATTCTGGGGAAAGCGTGGGATGATGAATGCTGCTGGTCATCGACATCGGCAATACCAATATGGAATTCGGCCTTTTTGAGGGGGAGGAGCTGTTATATTCCTTCCGCCTGGGCACCCGGCACGACCTCACCTCCGACGAGATCGGCCTGTCGGTGCGCCAGTACTTCGGCGTACAGGGGCTTTCGCCCAAGCAGCTGGAGGACGTGGTGGTCACCTCGGTGGTGCCCCAGGTGATGCACGCGATGATAAACGCCGTCCGCAAATACCTGGAAAAGGAGCCCCTGGTGGTGGGCACGGATATTCAGATCAACCTGCCCAACCGGTACCAAAATCCCCACGAGGTGGGCACCGACCGCCTGGTGGGGGCCCTGGGGGCCTTTCGCACCTACGGCGGGCCCCTGGTGGTGGTGGACTTTGGCACCGCCACCACCTTTAACGCCATCGACCGGGACGGGGGATACCTGGGCGGCGCCATCATGCCCGGTATCCGCATCTCCATGAAGGCGCTGTTTGAGCGGACCGCAAAGCTCCCCCGGGTGGAGCTGGAGGACCCCGGGGTGGTCATTGGAAAAACCACCGTCCAAAGTATGCAGGCCGGGGTGTTTTACGGCTACAGCGGCGCGGTGATGAACATTGCGGGCCTGATGAAGGAGGAGCTAGGGCAGGATACCAAGGTCATCGTCAC